>CAZDAY010000174.1:0-4055 GCA_964503435.1 uncultured Treponema sp. | reverse complement strand
TAATTTTTTCAGTTTAGTTTTGATTATTTTGATTATTTTATTTTAAGCGATTTTACAATTTTATTTTAAAAATAATAAGGGCTATCCACAGTTAGCGGCAAAGAAATTCCAATATCTAAATAACCTTTTTTTCTTCGTTTTACATAAAGTTGCACAATTCCAGCCGTTTTATCCTTATTAAATTCAATTCCTAAAATTTCAATCGGATCATTTTCGCTAAATCCCGCTTCATCAGCAGAAGAACCTTTTAAAATTTCTGTCACATTAAATTTTCGCCTGTTAAAAGTTGATGTACTCACAAGTTTTATGCCCAAAAGAGGAAACATTGCGTTTTCAATATTATCCCGCTGATAAATTTCATATCCCGGATTTTCAGGACGCTTTTCAAGATAAACAAATAAATTTCTTGTAAAATCATTTTCATCTTTTACTTCAAGCCTAACAATACTTCCTTCCTGATAATGCATAAAAATCAACTGCAAATCATCAAGCGAAGCCACAGTTTGATTATTAATTTTTACGATTGTATCATTTTGATTAAGCCCGGCACGTGCAGAATTTCCGCCATTCATAACATAGTTAATAAGAATTCCTTCATTTGATGTTCCAGAGCCAGGCAATCTTTTTGTTTTTCCGTAAGCCCCAATCCAAACTTGATTTCTCTCGCCGCCATTAAACAAAAATGGCAATTCAATTTTTAAATATTCAATCGGAATGGCAAAATTCAAACCCTGATAATTTGGAACGCCAGCAAAAACAACCGCCTGAACCTTTCCAGTTTCGTCAATTAAAGGACCGCCAGAATTCCCAGAATTTACTGCCGCATCAAGCTGAAAAACATGCCCAACTGTAAACAAATTTCTATCAGTAGAAGAAATTATTCCGCTTGTTAAAGTTTTTTCTAAACCCAAAGGCGAACCAATCGCAAAAACTTTATCACCAACTTGCAATTCATTTGAAGAACCTAAAATAAAAACGTAAGGCGCTTCAATTTCTGTTTTCAGCAAAGCCAAATCCAACGTCGCATCATAACCGACAACTTTCGCAGGAATTCTTGTTTCTGGATCTTCTGCAAGTTTAATGTAAAGCCTCGAATAACCTTCATATTTTTTTTCAACCATGTCAGAAATAACGTGATAATTTGTAATCAGATAACCGTCGCTTGTTATAAAAAATCCACTTCCTAAAACAGAATCCAAATAACCGCTTCCATTTTCAACCTTAATTCCCTTGTCCACATAAACCGTAACAGTGCCTTTTATCATGTCAGACATTTCAACTTTGTTTTCTTCACGATATTTTAGTTTAGGCACAAATCCGTATATTTTATTCTGTAAATTTTCTGATTTAATCAAAAGTTCCGATTCTTTGTCCAAACCAAGCGCTTCAAAAGAACGGGAAATTCTTAGCGCGGCAAAATAATCTGCGGATTTTTCTTGATTTTCTGGCTGAACAAAAGAATTAAATTCCTTAACACAGTTTTCAACACATTCGTTATAAAAATCTTCAACAGCCTGATTAAATTTATTTTCAGATTTCAATCTTTCTTTTAACAAAAAAATTCGCCACAAAGCCTTTACATTTTCTGTTTTGCCAATTTTTCTGATTGCACTAATTTCGTCATTTAAACTGTCATTTTCTGTATAAATATGATTGTCTTCCTGTTCGATTTGCGAAGATTTACACGAAACGAAAGGAACAAAAATCGCAAACAAAAAAATTATAAGTTTGCAAAAAAAATTCTTTTTTATCATTTTATTCACCAACATTTTTTTTACCGAAAATTTTATTTTTTTCAGAACCAGCAAAATTCTCTTCGCTTGTGCTAAGCACCAGTGCAATGTCATCCGAAGAATCCGCCACATCAAGTTCATCTTCAAAATTCGGAATTATAAATCCATACTTAAAATCAGAAATTTTTATACATAACAAAGAAAAATTTCCCTGCTCCGTAAAATCAAGCAAAATCGACTGCGCAATTTCAGCCTTCGCCAATTCATTTAAAGCAATTTCTGCAAGATTTGTGTAATAAGTCGCCGACAAATTTTTATCCAAATTTCCAATCCAATAAAAATCAAGTTCGCTGTCCTTGTGAATTTCATAAATGGAATTTTCACAACTTACACTAAGCGGAATTCCATCTTCACTTTCAATTTTCACAAGTTTATTATCGTTTGTGTAAAAGAAAGATTCTTCGCGCAGAATTTCATGTATACCCTCGTCGTTTTTTTCTTGCGGATATTTTACATAACGAACATTCCAATTTCCATCTTCGTCCGTATCCCAAGAAGAAATTTTCCCGCCATTTCCAAAATATTCTTCTGTAAAATCTGGAATCGAATTTTTATTCAAATCAACTTGAACAAGTTTTAAATAAAAATGTTCATCAGTTTCAGGTTTCGCAAAAATACTTGCCAAAATCTCTTTTTCATCTTCCAAAGAATAATCTTCTGCCGAACGATTTTTATCTAATTCATAAAATTCCGTAGTTTCATAAATTCCGTCATCATCAAAATCCACAATTCTTGCGATCGGCAAATTATTTTCAAACTGTGCTTGAGCAAAAATTTTTTGATTTTTAAAATAAATTGCACTTTGAATATTTCCGTTGTCCAAAATAAATCTTACACTTATCTGATTTTGTGTTTTAGAATCAATTTCAAAATAAGACGCACACGAAATTAATAAATTTTCAGTTAAATTTTCTGCCGATTCTTTACTTGACTGATTTTCTGCCATTCGATTTTCTGATGTCAAATTTTCCAACGCTTCTTCACTTGCATAATTAAATTCTGAAATTTTCTCGCTGATTATTGGATAAAAAAAATCAATGCTGCAAATTTTAGAAATATCATTTTCCGAAGAAATATTTACTGGCGTCCATTCAAGACTTTTGTTCACAAAAGAATAACGTTTCTGCGGAAATTTCAAAGTTTCAATGCTCGGATAATTTTTCCAGGTTACAATAAAATTTTTGGAATAAACATTTGCATTTATTGGAACACCAAAATCACAAATCAAATTCCAATCAAGTTTTCCGTCCTGATTTTTGTCATAAAAAATTGTTTCTGGTCTGCCACGACTATATTTTACATAAAGATTATTGAGTCCGTCGCCGTCTGTATCTTGAACAATTACACCGCTGTATCCAATAAAATAATCTCGTACTTGCGAAATTAAATCAGGCTCCGTAAGCAAAACCAGAAATTCATTTATAAATTTTAAATTTATTTCGTCATCAGCAAAATTCACAAAATAATCAAAAGCATATTTTTCGCTTATTAAAGAACTTTGAAGTGCAATAATTGCAAACAGAGGATGGCGCAAATTTCTTGCTTGAAAAGATTTTAATAAACGCTCTTGAATTTCACCTTTAGCAAAAAGTGAAGCGTAAATTTCAAGTTCAGCATTTTCATCTGGAAATTTATCAAAATTTTGCAAAATTTCATTTACAAAAAATTCACTGATTTTTATTACATTTTGATTTTGACTTTGAGGATTTTCAAACTTAAAAAATAAAAGCGGAAACCTTGTGTCATCAGAATAAATTCTTCGTGCAACATCAATTTTTTCCCTTGCCTTTTGAACGGAATTTTCATCACCAAGTCTGTAATATGCTTTTGCCCGAATATATTCTGCGTCCGATGAATAAAGCATCGGTTTTGAATCAAGAACATCAAAAACTTCAGCAAATCTCAAAGTGTCGCACAAAATATCAGCATAAAAAATGCGTGCACTGTCCTTGTTGTATTCCACCCAATTATTCAAATCCAAAGATTTTTCAAGATTTTCTAAAACTTCTGCTTTAGATTTTTCCAAATTTAATTGCGAATAAGCGAGAACATACCACAAATCACTTATATTTTGAGCATATTCCAAACCCAAACTTACTTGCGAAAGGGCGGCGTTGTAATTTTTTTCCGAAAGATAATTATTTGCAAGATTCAAACATCTTAATGCAGTTCTCTGATTTGCAGTCTCCACATTTTTTTGCAAGTAATTAGAATTTGCGTTTTGCCCAAAAGTCAAAAGGCGGGCATTAAAAACAAAAAATA
>CAZDAY010000173.1:0-4060 GCA_964503435.1 uncultured Treponema sp. | reverse complement strand
AGCCTCCTTACATTAAAGCAAATGCGACATTACGAGCAATCGGTTATGACGGTGTCTACACTGACGCAGATTATGACAAACCTCAAGACGCAACTCCAATTTGTTTAGTTTGGGTTCCAAATGATTTTTGGGACGCTTCAAATTCAAAAGGTGACAAAATCAATTCTAAAGTTGCTCACAGTATTGCACAGAAATTTTCAAAATATTATTCGCTGGAAAGAGAAATTTTTGGCGAAGAAAGCGATTATCTTATAACTTCAAGCGGTTATCTTGATACAACTTCAATGAAATATAATAGTAGCACTGGAAATTTTGTAAACATTGTAGTTTATGATATTGACCATGATTATAATCCTTTGTCTAACACGAGCGTTGTTGGATATTTTTATTCAAAAGATTATTTTGAAAAGGCTTCGTATTCAAAGGGTAGCGTTTTTAATTACACAAATGAAGGAAAATATTTTTATTTGGACAGTGCTTTTTGCAATTATGTTTCTGAAGGAAATTATTCCGGCACTGGCGACGTTAGCGGAACTGCAATTACAACGCTTTTCCATGAATTTCAGCATATGATTAATTTTAACAATAAGGACTTAAAATATCTTAGTTCGTCAACTTGGTACAACGAAATGCTTTCTATGCTTGCAGAAGATGTTCTTGCAAGTGAACTCGGTCTTGAAAATTCAGAAGATGCTGTTTGGAACACAAGAATGCCGGCTTATAATCAGCGTTATTATGATTCTGCATTGGATGAATATCGTAGCGGTGATTATGCAGTAATTTCTTATTCAACTGCCTACGCTTTAGGTTCTTATGTTGCCAGAAATTACGGTGGCGTAAAACTTATTGAAGAAATCAGCAAAAATGCCTATGCGGATTTTGATTCAATTATTAAGGCGATAGAAACGGTTTCTGGAAAGCAAGTTTCTGCATTGAAAGTTTACAAAGAAGTTATTGCAGCGAGCGTTTTCAGAGACGGCGAAAAAAAATCTTCTACAATATATTCTTTTGCAAAAGATAATAATTTGCCAAGTTTTTATAAAGAAGAAAGTGCCACTTATTTAGGAACAACTTTGCGTTTGCCAAAAATCAGCATTTTCAGCGATGATTATTCATATGAATATGACGGCAAGTCTTCAAAATATTACAGTGGACCTTTAATTATGGCGAGCGGACTTGCTTCATCTAAAGGTTTAAGAGGACATTGCTTTAACATTCATTATGCAGGTTCTGTGGTGCAAGATGGAAATGTAACCTTAAACTTTAGGTCATCTTCTGGAACTGTAGATTCTAATGAGCAAGTTATTGTTTTTGTTCAAGATGCGTTTTCAAATAAAGTAAATTAATTTTTAGTTGGAGAATGAAATGGGATTTCTTTCTAAGGAAAAAACTCCTGCGCAAATAATCGTGCAAGATGTTTGTAAAGTAAAAAAGAATGAAAAGGTTTTAATCATTGCAAATCCAGAAACAAATCTAATTGCACAAGATATTTTTGCGGCAAGTAATGAACAAGGTGCAAAGACAACGCTGCTTTTTCAAACCGCAAAAAAATCAATGGATTACGCAGAAGAAACTGTAATTGCTGCCATAAAAAGCGAACCTGACGTTTGCTTTTCAATTTCTGCAAATAAACTTGGAAAGGATTCATTTGGTATTGAAAATCCTTACACTGATGCAAATGGCAAAACTTACGATAATATTTTTGATTATCTGCTTACGGGCAAAAAAAATATGCGTGCGGTTTGGACTCCTGGCATAACAGAAGATATGTTCAGTCGTGCGGTAAATATTGATTATAAAAAACTTGCTGAACGTTGCAAAATCCTTTGTGAAAAATACGAAAATGCAGTAAGCGTTCATGTAACAAGTCCAAACGGAACTGATATTACAGTTGGTTTAAAAGGTCGCAAAGCAATGGAAGACAACGGAGATTTTAGTCAGGCTGGAACTGGTGGAAATATTCCTGCTGGTGAAGTTTTTATTAGTCCGGTTGTAGGAACTTCGCAGGGAACTATTGTTTTTGATGGAAGTATGACCTTTTCTGACGGGGATTTGCTTTTAAAAAATCCAATAACTGTAAAAGTTGAGCAAGGTTTTGTTAGCGATATAAAAGGCGGCGACGAAGCAAAAAAACTTTTAAAAGACATTTTAATTGCAGAAAAAGAACCAAAGGCGATGGAACTTTTAGGAAAATTGCCTAAGGGACAGGGCAACGTTTATTCTAAAAATGCCAGAAATATTGGAGAACTTGGGATTGGTTTAAATCCTGCTGCAAACATTACCGGCAATATGCTGGAAGATGAAAAAGCGTTTAAAACCTGCCACTTTGCGATTGGTGAAAATTATGATGGCGATGCTCCGTCACTTATTCATTTTGATGGTGTTGTAAGAAATCCAACAATTACAATAAAATATGAAGACGGTAGCGAATTTACCGTTTTGGATAAAGGTGATTTGCAAATATAACAGTGTTATTATGGGGGAGTCAAGTGTCATTATTGGGCTCTTGCCTATTGGCAGACAGGGTGACCCATAATCTATTTAACAAGGAGAATTGCATGAAAAAATTTATTTTGATGTTAAGCATTTTTTTGATTAGTTTTAATGTTTTTGCACAAAATACAAATTCTGATGAAAGTTCAACTGAAAAAAAATCTATAATAGTTCCTCAAAGTACAGCAAGACCTGGCGAAGGTGGCGGAAAAGCAGTAAAAGATTTTACAGAAAGTGTTTTGCAAGGACTTTCAAATGGACTTGGAAAGTTAAATGAAGAAATTCAAAAGCGCGATTTTATTGAAATTCTAGGAAAGGTAAAAGTTAAGGGAAAGGGCGAAAATTTAAAAATCACTTTAAGAACCGCAGACAAAAAAGTTTACAATTTAACCACAATCAGCGGTTCCACAGATTCTTTAAAAAAATTAGCCTTAGCAAAAAATCAGCAAATTAAAGCAAGCGGAGTTTTAAATAACGAAACAAATAATTTTACTGTGTTCAGTTATATTCTCGCTGATGATGAAGAAGGCGACGAAGTTAAAATTTAATTTGAAAAATTTGTTACTTGCTCGGCAAAGTTTTGTAATTCTTCGCGAATTAAATCTTCATGGTTTTTCAGCATACTTTCTGGAATTCCATAGGCTTTTTCCAAATCTTCTGCGGTAAGAACTTCTTCTGGCGTTCCGTAAGACATATCGCGGTTTGGATAAATCAATAGAACCTTGTCTGCATATTTTCGGCTTAAATCAATTTCGTGCATAGAAATAAAAATTGCAGTTTTACTTTGATGACAATAATCTTTTAAATAAGCGAGTGCTTTCTTTTTTTGATAATCTTCCATTGCAAATAAAGGTTCGTCCATAAAAATTGTTGGGCTTCCGTATAAAATGCTGAATGCCAAAAGAACTCTTTGAATTTCGCCTTTGCTGATTTGATTTAACTTGTGATTTAAAACTTTCTCTAATTCAAAAATTTCAAGAATTTCATCAAATAAATTTTTTTGACTTTTGATTCCTTTTGCGTTTCCTTTTAAAATTCCATTTTTGTAAACAAATTCTAAAAGTTTAAAAACTGAATCCTGGCTTTCAAATTCCATATTTTGATAAATAACACTTGCCAAAAGATTTTTTTCTTCCTGATTAAGATTTGCAACTTGCTGCCCGCACAAAAGAACTTTTCCAGTTTGCGGAACAAGACGACCAGATGCGAGCATTAAAAAAGTTGATTTACCGCAAGCATTTGGACCAACTAAACTTGTAAACTCGCAAGGAAATTTCGCTGAAAAATGTTCAAAAATCGGCTGTGGAACAATTTGCTTTCCATTTTCATCAAAATCGCCTTCAACTAAAGGATATGTAAAACTTACGTCGTTAAATTCCAAATAATTTTTCATACACTGAGAATAACTCAAAGTTTATCTATTTGCAATTAACTTCCATTAACCTCAAGAACATTATATAATTAAATCCATGCGTTAGAAATGCTAATCGAATTTGTTTTGAAATGTGTATTATATAAAAAATTATCAAAAAAATTGTGATTCAGGCTTTTGAAATCATCATAGTAT
>CAZDAY010000172.1:1895-4066 GCA_964503435.1 uncultured Treponema sp. | reverse complement strand
ATGCGGAAAATCTTAGAGATTCAGTTTACATAAAATTAAAGTCGCCTTGCGCTTCTTGGAATGTTATTACAGGAAGAGTTGAAGGCTGGCGCTATGGAGATAAAATTTCTACGCTTCCTGGAACTGCAAGAACTTTGGACAATACAGACGGTCAGGTTGAACTGGAAGACGGAATAATTTCCAGAAACGGATTTTCTGTTTTGGACGACAGCGACAGTTGCGTCATAATGGACGACGGTACGGTTGTGCCGCGAAAAGAGACTAATTCCAAAGACATTTATTTTTTTGCTTACGGGCACGATTATAAAAAGTGTCTTTCGGATTATTTTACTTTAACTGGTAAAACTCCGCTTTTACCGCGCTGGGCTTTAGGAAACTGGTGGAGCCGCTATCACAAGTACACTCAGCAGGAATATTTGGCGCTTATGGACGATTTTAAAAAGCGCGGAATTCCTTTGTCTGTTGCTATGATAGATATGGACTGGCACCTTACACAAATCGACAGTTCGATTGGCAGCGGTTGGACAGGCTACACATGGAATAAAGATTTCTTTCCAAAACCAAAAGATTTTCTTGAAGAACTTCACGAAAAATATAATTTGAAAGTTTCTTTGAATATTCATCCGGCAGAAGGAATCGGCCGCCACGAAGTTCAATACAAAGATATGGTAAAGGTTCTTGGTCTGGAAGAAGACGGAAAAACAATTCCTTTTGATTTTACAAATACAAAATTTATAGAAGCATATTTTGATACTTTGCTGGGCTCTTTGGAAAAGGACGGAGTTGATTTCTGGTGGATTGACTGGCAGCAGGGAACAACAACTTCTACAAAAAATCTTGATCCGTTGTGGCTTTTGAATCATTATCATTATCTTGATAATTCCAAAAACGGAAACAGACCTTTAATTCTTTCGCGCTATGCCGGCCCTGGAAGTCACAGATATCCGGTTGGTTTTTCCGGCGATACTGTAATTTCATGGAAAAGTCTTGCACTTCAGCCGTATTTTACTTTCTGCGCAAGCAACATTGGCTACGGCTGGTGGAGCCACGATATTGGCGGTCATATGCTGGGAACTTATGACGAAGAATTGCAGGTGCGCTGGGCTCAGTTCGGTGTATTCTCTCCGATTATGCGCCTTCACAGCTCTTCAAGCCGCTTTAACCACAAAGAACCGTGGAATTACGATGAAAACGCATATTCAATCATAAAAAAATACATGGTTTTGCGCCACAAGATGCTTCCGTACTTGTACGCAATGAACGTTCGTTTTTCAAAAACGGGTGAACCGCTGATTTCTCCTATGTATTATTCTTACCCGGAAGAAAACGAAGCGTATAATGTTACAAACGAATATATGTTCGGTTCGGAACTTGTTTGCGCTCCTATTACAAGCCCTGCCATAAAAGAATTGAATATGGCCAAAGTAAAAGTTTGGCTTCCGAATGGCACATTCACAGATATTTTTACAGGCGTTACATATTCCGGCGGAAAAGTAGTGAATATGTACAGACATTTAAGCGAATTCCCGCTTCTTTTAAAACCGGCAGGAATTTTTGTAATGCAGTCAGAAAATCAGATAGAAAAAATGAAAGAACTTCCGTCTGAACTTGAACTGTATGTTGCAAATGACAGTGCGAACGAAACAAATTCTTCATTTGTTTTGACGGAAGATGACGGCGAAAGCGTAAATGTAAGTGATTCAGCATTTTGCAAAACAAGTTTTTCAATGAAAACCGGAAAAACTTCTGTGCTTGAAATTTCCAAGGCGGAAGGAAATACGGCTCTTCTTCCTGCAGAAAGAAAATATACCGTAAAATTTGTAAACTGCAACGTTCCAAAGAAAGTAACGCTTGTTGCAGGTTCGCAGGAAAAGGAATTGGAATGTTCTTATGACGCATTAAAGAGAACTGTTTCTGTGGAATTTACTTTGAAAACAGATTCTTCTGCAAAAATAGAATTGCACTGCGAAAAAAACAGCGCGCCGGTTCTTGCGGAACGATGTGCTCACATTTTGGACAAGGCTAACATTGATTTTGTAAAAAAAGACCAGCTGTTCGAAATTATAAAATCAAAAGAAAGCGACGGTCTTGCAATTATGCGCGAACTTTTGCTAAGAAACGAAAGCGCAGAACTTTGCGAAGCCTTACTGGAACTGATAGAAGCCTGCTAA
>CAZDAY010000172.1:0-1795 GCA_964503435.1 uncultured Treponema sp. | reverse complement strand
AACATAAAACTGGAGATAAATATGAAAAACTACAAATGGTTGGATTCTGTATATTCTGATACAACAAAAAACTTTGTGAGCAATCCTTATCCTAAAAAGGGCGAAAAAATTACAATTTATCTTAGGGTTTTGAAAAACGATGATTTAAAGCACGTGTTTCTTCGTTCAAGGGAATACGGCGTAGAGTTTTTGTACGAAATGCAACCGGATTTTGTTCAGCAGAATCTTGTTTACTATAAAGTGGAAGTTGCAATAAAAGACCCATATTTTAACTATCAGTTTTATCTTGTTTTGGACGACAAAACTTTTTACTACACGCAGTATCGCATAACGGATTACATTCCGTCAGAAGAAAAGGATTTTGTAATTCTTGCAGACTACAAAGCGCCTTGCTGGGTAAAAGATTCCGTTTTTTACCAGATTTTTCCGGACAGATTTTGCAACGGAAATCCTTCTCTTAACGTAAAAACAGGAGAATATTCCTACCAGGGATTTTCCACAACAGAAGAAGAATGGGATTCCGTTCCAAAAGAATTTGAGCAGGGCCACAACCTTGATTTTCACAACGGCGATTTGTACGGAATAATCAAACAATTGGATTATTTGCAGGATTTGGGAATAAACGCGATTTATCTAAATCCAATCTTCTTATCGCCTTCAACGCATAAATACGATGCGCTGGATTATTTTAAGATTGACCCGCATTTGGGCGGTGAAAAAGCGTTTTCAGAGCTGATTTCAGAACTTCACAAGCGCGGAATGAAACTTATGCTTGATATTTCCGTAAACCACACAAGCAACAATTCCGTTTGGTTCAAAGAAGCGTACGAAAATAAAAATTCACCGTACAGAGATTTTTACTTTTTCAACGAAGACAATTCCTACGCAACCTGGTTCGGCGTAAAAACAATGCCGCAGCTAAACTACGGAAGCAAATCCCTGCGCGATATAATCTACAAAAACAAAGATTCCGTGCTAAAAAAATGGATGCTTCCGCCATTTGGAATTGACGGCTGGCGCTTTGACGTTGCGGACTGCCTTGCGCGTAATGAAATTTTAGACGTTCACGATGAAGTTCTTTCCGAAATCCGTACGGAACTGAAAAGCGTAAACAGCGAAGCATATCTTCTTGCGGAAGAATGGGCGGATTGCAGCACAGACTTAAAAGGTAACCGCTGGGACGCAACAATGAATTATTTTGGCGTGGGACGCGCGCTAAGAGAATTTGCCGGCGCAAAAGATTTGTACAACGAGCGCAACGAAACGCTTGAAAAAGTAAAAAGCCGCCTTACAGCAGACCAGCTTGCAAACAGAGTAACACAATTCTTGTCTATTGTTCCGGGCGCAATTCAGCTGCAGCAGTTCAATCTTTTGGACAGCCACGACGTTGTGCGGCTTCACAGAATAAAAACAGTAAGCGTAAGTTCGCTGAAAATGGTTTTGGCACTGCAGTTTACGCTTCCTGGAACACCGTGTATTTACTACGGCGACGAAATCTATCTTGAAGGAACAGACAACCGCAAAGAAGACTGCGGCTTCCGCTATCCTTTTGACTGGAACTGGCAGAAAAATGATTTTTCCGTAAAAATGCGGGATTACTATAAAAAACTTATTGCCCTAAGAAAAACAGAAGAGGCGCTAAAAGACGGTTCATTCGCAGTTGTGTATGCAAAGGATTACCTGCTTGTTACGGCGCGCTTTACAAAAGATTCTGTAATTTTTACGGCAGTTTCCAAGGAAGAAGACGCAAAAGAAGTTGATTTGAAACTTGAAAATTTCGGACTTTCGCTTTCCG
>CAZDAY010000171.1:0-4120 GCA_964503435.1 uncultured Treponema sp. | reverse complement strand
GAGCGAATAGCGAAGGCCGGAACAACGGGATTTTCGAGGATTTTCTGTTTCTGGGAAAAATTTTCTGATTAAAAAAAGATATCGTCAAAAAAAAGATTGTAAAAATAAAAAATAAAAATTATCATCAGTAAAAATAAATGAAACTTAAAAAACTGAATTTGGAGATTATATGAAAAATTTATACGAACCTGGCGAAATGCTTGAAACTAAAATCGTTGCGATTTCTGGCGATACAATTTTTTTGGATCTTGGATTAAAAACTGAAGGAATTTTAGAAAAGGCAGAACTTACTGACGAAAATGGAAATCTTAGCGTAAAAGAAGGAGATTTGCTAAAAGTTTATTTTGTTGGTTCGCAAAATGATGAATTTTATTTTACTACGAAAATTTCCGGGCAAAAAGCAGATGCTTCTCTTTTGGAAAATGCTTATAAAAATGAAATTCCAGTTGAAGGACACGTTTCTAAGGAAATTAAGGGCGGCTTTGAAGTTATGATTGGAAATGTTCGAGCGTTTTGTCCTTATTCACAAATGGGATTCAGGCAGCACAAAGAAAATTCTGAATATATTGGCACAAATTTGACTTTTAAAATTTCTGAATTTAAAAATGAAGGAAAAAATATTATTGTTTCTAATCGAGCAATTCTTGAAGTTCAGGCGAATGAAAAATTGAATAAACTTGCTCAAAAATATCAAGTTGGAATGATTGTAAAAGGAAAAGTTGAATCGCTTGAATCTTATGGTGCATTTGTTGATTTAGATGGATTTAAAGCTTTGTTGCCGATTTCTGAAATTTCTCGCATTAGAGTTAATTCTGTTGCTGATGTTTTGAAAATTGGTCAAGAAATTACTGCAAAAATTATTAAAACTGATTGGGAACACGAAAGAGTTTCGCTTAGTACGCGTGAACTTGAAGCGGATCCTTGGGAAGCAGTTAAAACTTCTATAAAAGTTGGGGACGTTTTTGAAAATGCTAAAATTTCTCGTGTTGCTGATTTTGGTGTTTTTATAAATCTTTTACCTGGAGTTGATGGTTTAGTTCACGTTTCTAAATTGAATGTGGAGCGAAATACTAACTTAAAAAAGGTTTATAAATCTGGCGATTCTATGAGCGTTAGTGTTGAAAAAATTGATTCTGATGAAAAGAGGATTTCTTTAACGCCAGTTGTTTCTAATGAAGAAGAGGAAAATGCAAAAGAATATCTTTCTAGTCATAATGAGGATGATGGGGAAACTTACAATCCTTTTGCTTCTTTGTTAAAACGTAATAAATAGGATGCAGTTTTTTTTGATTTGATGTTTGTTATGGTTGCAGATTTTTATATTTTAGGAATTTGCAGCTGTTTGCAAGCGTTTGCAACCGTTAGAAAAAAATTTTTGAACTTGCAGAGAAATTTAGCCTAAATTGTTTAAAACCTTTCTATAATTAACCTTTAATCAAGGAAATCAGTTTTTTGAGATATGTGGTCATTGTGTTTTTCGAAATGACAAAAATTCAAGCAAACTCTGTAAAATTTGTGCTTTCGACAAGTTTAACCACCATAATTTTTGAAAAAACTGATTTCTGTGACCTTTAATAAACCTTTCTTTACAATGCAAACGCTTTTTATTAAAATACTTTTACTAAACTGAAGAGGAAATTATGCCAAAAATTGAAGTCAACGAAAAATTATTTTTTAATCTTTTAGTAAAAAAGTACGATTGGGATACATTTGAAAAAAAATTAACTTTTGCTAAAGCGGAACTTGATGAAAAACCAAATGAAGAAGAGCCCGAAGATGAACGAACGATAAAAATTGAATTGAATGATACAAATCGTCCGGATCTTTGGTCTGCGGGTGGAGTTGCTCGTTGTTTAAGAGAACATGAAGGCGCAAAACATTCGGATTACAGTAAATTTCTTTCGTCAAAAGGAAATCTTAAAGATACAGGAAGTAGACTTGCTGTTGTTGATGCTGGCTTAAAAAATATTCGTCCTTATATGGTTGCGTTTGTTATTAGCGGAAAACCTATTGATAATGCAATGCTTATTGATATTATGCAGACACAGGAAAAACTTGCTTGGAATTTTGGGCGAAAAAGAAAATCTATGTCTATGGGCGTTTATCGTGCGGCTCAATTAAAGTGGCCGGTTCATTTTGTTGCTGATAATCCTGATGAAGTAAGTTTTGTTCCTCTTCAAGAAACAGAAAAGCAGACTCTTCGTGAAATTGTTGCAAATCATCCAAAAGGAAAAGAATACGGTTGGATTTTAAAGGATTTTGATAAGTATCCAGTTCTTCACGATGATAGCGGTGAAGTTATGAGTATGAGTCCAATCATAAACAGTGCAACTCTTGGTCAGATTGAAGTTGGCGATAAGGATTTAATGGTAGAATTAACTGGCGATAACATGGAAAATCTTATGCTTGCGGCAAACATTGTTGCTTGCGATTTTTATGACGCTGGATTTGAAATTTTGCCTGTAAAAGTTCATCACGAATATGATACTGGCTTTGGACAAGATGTTGTAATTCCTTATTATTTTCAGTCTACAACAGATTCAAAACTTTCTGCAATTAACAAAAAACTTGGTGTTGATTTAACTAAGGCTGAAGTTGTAAACGCTCTTGAACTTATGGGAAATAAGGTTGAAGCAAAAGATATTCCGACTGAAAAGGAAAATGAAAGTTTTGTAAAAGCAAATAAAACTGATGTTTTGTTTACGGTTATTCCGGCGCCTTACAGAAATGATTTTCTTCACGAAGTTGATGTTATTGAAGATGTTATGATTGGTCGCGGACTTGATACTTTTGAACCTACAACTCCAAATGATTTTACTATTGGTCGTTTGCTTCCTATTACAAATTATAGCCGTAAAGTAAAAAATATTATGGCTGGACTTGGATATCAGGAAATGATTTTTAATTATCTTGGTTCAAAAAAATCTTACATTGATAACATGGGAATTGATGGAAAAAATGTTATTGAAATTGCAAATCCTATGAGTGAAAATTATCAATTTGTGCGTCCTTCGATTATTGCGTCTTTGTTTGAAGCGGAAAGTCAAAGTGCAAATGCTGTTTATCCACACAAAATTTTTGAAGTTGGAAAAGTTGCTTTTATTGAGCCTTCAGAAAATACTGGAACAAAAACAATTCAATCTCTTGGATTTTTAACTGCTTCTAATAACGCAAATTTCAATGATGCTGCAAGTGAAGTAAGTACTTTGCTTTATTATCTTGATCATAAATATGAAGTTAAAGAAACAGAAGATCCTCGTTTTATTCCTGGTCGGCAAGCGGGAATTTTAGTTAATGGAAAGCAAGTTGGAATTTTTGGTGAAATTCATCCGCAGATTCTTGAAAACTGGCAGGTTGGTGTGCCTTGTGTTGCTGGCGAAATTGATCTTGAAGAGTTGATGGAAAATGAACCAAAGGAACATTCTGATTTGTCGCAAAAAAATTCGCATGTAAAAAAATCTGAGCAAAATGAAAATCAGCAAAATGGAAAGTCTGTAAATAAATCAGAGAAAAAAGCAGAACAAAAATCTGAAACTTCAAAATTTGCTGAAAATCAAGTTGAACATTTTAATAAATATATTGAATTAAAAGTTGCTAAAGTTGTTGATATAAAATGTAATCCAGAAGGTGAAAAACTTTATATTGAAACTTTAGACGATGGAAGTGGAATTCCTAGAACAATTCAGTCTGGTTTGCGTCCTTACTTAAAAGAGGATGAAATTTTAGGAAAAAATGTAATTATTGCAGCGAATTTGGCTCCTAGAAAAATGCGTGGAGTTGAAAGTCATGGAATGCTTCTTGCTGCGGATTATGTTGAAGATGGAAAAGAAAAGGTTGAACTTTTGACTGCTCCTTGGGCTGCTCCGGGAACGCAGGTTGTTCTTGAAGGAAGTGAACCTTGTGAAAAACCATCAAAAATAGACTTTGATAAATTTGTTAAAGTTGAATATAAGATTGAAAATTATTCAGCGATTATTGCAGGAAAGAAAATTTTTGCTGACGGAAAGGCAATTACAACTGAAAAAACAAAAGATGGAGAAATTTCATAATTTGTAAATTTTCTGCTACTGTCAACAACTTTTTTAAAAAGTTGTCAGTTTTTTTTCTGCAAATCTGAATA
>CAZDAY010000170.1:1742-4120 GCA_964503435.1 uncultured Treponema sp. | reverse complement strand
GCCCACTATGTTCTAAATTTTTTGGGCAGCCCCATGTCTCTTGAATTTTTTAGATTAGTGAAAATTTTTTAATTTGCCATTTGATTTATAATTTTAAAAACAAAATCAACTGCATCAGAAATTTCTTTTTCATCAGGATGACCTTTTTGAATTCCGCCAACAATTTTAAACGGACCAAAAGTATCAAAACCAAAACAAGAGTATGTTCCTAAAACCGCACATTTTTTTTCGTTAACAATTTCGTGAATATGATTTGTGTAATTTGGATTTGAAGAACCGCAAGTGTAAATGAAAAAAACATTTTTATGTTCAGGAAGATTATCACGCACAAATTTTAAAATCGACTTATGAAACTTGCCAAAATAAATTCCTGAAGCAATTCCAATCAAATCGAAACTTTGCAAATCTTTCATAACAACTTTTGTTGAATCAATTAAAGTTATGTCTGGAATTCGCTGAGCAACGGTTTGTACAATTTTTTCTGTATTTTTGTGATGAACTGAAGAATAAATAATTGCTGTTTTCATTTTAATTTCCTTAAATTACTCTTAGCATCATATCATTTATTCTAAATTTTTACGATAGGAAAGAAAATTTCTTTTTTAACGCAAAAATCAAATTTAAAAAAATGTCATTATCGGGCTTTAGAAAAAAATGTTGGGACTGTCTAAAAAGAATCGTCATGCTAAACTTGTTAGCCTTAGGCGTTTTCGCACAGCATCTACACCATATGTTGCGTATAGATTCCGAAACAATGGTTCTACGTTGTCACCAAGCAGTTCGGAATAACACTACGCTATGAACTTATTGGACAGTCCCTTTCTGTGCAATTTTTAATCAGAAAATCTTATTTTTTCCCAGCGTTCATGGTATTTATCTAAATCTTCTCCCAAATCTTTTTTTAATGTGCAGGTAAAAGCTTGAGAAGGATCATACATTGATTTTTGGGTAACAAAATTTTGTGCTTCTGAATTTACGATACACGGATATCCAAACTGGTCAATAAAAAGCGCATAATTTTCCGGGCGATGAATAAAATTTATAAATTCATTCGCGAGTTCTGCGTGTGGCGCATCTTTTAAAATAACCATGCAGTCCATTGTTGCAGGCCCACCCTCTTTTGGAATAAAGAAATCAATAGTTTCTTCCCAGCGACTTTTATCAACTTCACCAAAACAAATTTCTGGATACCCCTGGCACAACCAGAAGTCTCCACTTGCAAAAGATTTTCCAAAACCTTCAGCATCAAATTTTACAAGATTTGGTTTCCATTCATTTATAATTTTTTGAGTTGCTTCATCAAGTTCTTGTTCATTGGTTGTATTTAAATCGTAACCAAGACTAACTAACGCGCAACCTAAAACTTCACGTTGTTCATCCATCATTGTGGCATGACCTGCAAATTGTGGATCTGAAAAAATTTCATAACTTCTAGGATAATCTGGATTTGTAACCTTTGTTTTGTTTACAATAATTCCAGTCGCACTTAAAGCGTAAGGAACGCAATATTCCATTTCAGAATCAAAATCAATCATTTTTAAAACAAGCGGATTTATTTTATCACGATTTGTAAGTTTACTTTGATCAAGTTTTTGAATCATCCCCTGCTTCATCATAATCGAAACAAAATCATTTGAAGGAATTACAACATCATAGCCCTTTGCACCAGCACGCAATTTTGCATACATTTCATCGCAAGTCGAATAACTGTCGACTCGAACTTTGCAATCAAATTCTTCTTCAAATTTTGCAAGCACTTCATCTGGCGTGTAATAAGTCCAGTTGTAAAGATACAAAATTCTTTCATCTTTTTTTGAACATGCAGTTAATGCAAAAATTGTTGAACTAAGCACAATGGCTTTTAGGATTTTTGTGAAGTTTTTCATTTGAATACTCCAAGTTAAATTTTTTGTGTTTTAAACACCCCATATTTGGCAAACTGTAAAACAGTTCACTTTAGTTTTTTCACAACAGCAGAGCGTCAACGGCGAGTACAGTGTGAAGAAAATTATATTAACATTTTTTTGAAAAAAGAGTAATCATTTATTTTTATGATTTTTTGATTATCGCGGATTTTTTATATACAAAAAATTTTCTGTCTAACCGCCAATTTTTTTGATAAAATCGTAATTTCTGTGAATAAAGTAAGCAGCGTAAAGCAGAAAATTTAAATGTAAAACAGAGTAATAAAACGGACTAAAACGGAATAAAAAACAAGTCAAACTGAAAAGTAGCGGATTAAAATCAAAATGCCTTGTAAAAATAAAAAATGGGAAACTGAAACAGATTATTTTATTTCAATTTCCCATAATTTAAAAATTTTAGAACTTAAAATTTAACAGTCAATTTTGAAGTTATAAACTTCGAATCAAAAATCA
>CAZDAY010000170.1:0-1642 GCA_964503435.1 uncultured Treponema sp. | reverse complement strand
CAAAAATCAGCACTTTGACTAATAATTTTCTGCGTTAAGTTCAAAGAAACTTTGAGGATGATTACAAACCGGACAAACATCTGGTGCTTTTGTTCCCACAACAATATGACCACAATTACGACATTCCCAAATTTTTACTTCGCTTTTTTCAAACACTTCTTTCATTTCAACATTTTTAAGCAAAGCACGATATCTTTCTTCGTGATGTTTTTCTATTGCTGCAACCGCTCTGAATTTTTGTGCAAGTTCAGGGAAACCTTCTTCTTCAGCAGTTTTAGCAAAACCATCGTACATATCTGTCCATTCGTAATTTTCACCTTCTGCCGCAGCCGCCAAATTTGCTGCAGTGTCTCCGATTCCATCCAATTCTTTAAACCAAAGTTTTGCGTGTTCTTTTTCATTATCCGCAGTTTTTAAAAACAATGCTGCAATCTGTTCAAATCCTTCTTTTTTCGCCTTTGAAGCAAAGTAAGTATATTTGTTTCGAGCCTGACTTTCTCCGGCAAAAGCTGCCTGTAAATTTTTTTCAGTTTGAGTTCCTGCGTATTTATTCATTTTATTCTCCTCAGTAATATTTTCAGTATTTTCATTTTTTGATTCTGCAATTTTTTCAGATTTTTCCTGAACAGAAGATTCTTCATAAACGGGTTCAAAATCTTCGGCTGGATGTCCACAAAGCGGACAAATAAAATCTTTTGGCAATTCAGAACCTTCATAAATAAAACCACAAATTTTGCATCGCCAAGCAATAATTTTTTTTGTTTGCGAAACAGTTTGTTTTGGTTTTATTTCATTTTGATAATCAGCGTAAGTCACTGGCGTATTTGAATTCATAACGGAAGCATCAAGAACTTCTGCAATAAACAGAGTGTGCGTTCCCAAATCTTCTTTTGATAAAACCTTACACGACAAAAGTGAACAAACATGCTGCGTAATGTAAGGGCAACCATTTGCATCAGTTTTATAATCAAAATCAGAAAATTTATTAACGTCCTTTCCGCTCTGAAATCCAAAGTGTTTAATTAAATCAAAACCGACAGTTTTGTCAAGAATCGAAAGTGCAAAAAATCCAGTGTTTTTAATCATCTGGCAAGTATAATTTCTGTTCAACACTGAAATTGCAATTCTAACAGGATCCGCCGCAACTTGCATACAAGTGTTTGTAATACAAGCGTTAAGTTTTTGATTTTCCTTTGCGCCTAAGACAAAAACGCCGTAAGATAAATTATAAAAAGCTTTGTTATCCATATGCGTCAGTTTGCCCACAATCCATGAAGATTGCAATACGCATAAGCTCGTTCAACTTTATCGCCATCAGATAAAACAAATTTTGCTTGAGGTGCTTCTCCCGGTTTTAATTCCTTTAACTGATTTAAATTTTTTGATTCCAATGCTATAAATTCAATAAAATGTTGTTCTTCCATTGGATGAGTTACAGAACCGATTTTTACTTCAACCGTATTTTCCTGCACTTCTACAATAGGAACATGTTTTTCTTGCGCAGCGTCAGTTGTATTTGGCTCAAGTTTAACCATAGCTTCGCCACAGCAAATTGTATCGCAAGCAGAATCTTTTAACATTGCGACAAGTTTCTGACATTTAAAACATTTTAAAAATTTAATTTTCATGCCACTACACTCCT
>CAZDAY010000169.1:0-4128 GCA_964503435.1 uncultured Treponema sp. | reverse complement strand
CACAAGGACCGCGATGGAATATGAGTTTAAAAATTAACGGTTCAATGCGATTTCGCTGGAATGAAAAAAATCAAAATAGAATTTCGTTTTTAAGTTCTGTTGCCTGTGGAAAAAAAATTGCGCAAATAGAACTTATTCATTCAAAAAATATTTTTTATCTGGAAACTGAAAGTGATTTAGAAAATTTATCTGGAAAAAAAGGCGATGGAATTCTTACAAAAAATAAAAATTTTCTTCCGGTAATTACGGTTGCTGATTGTGTTCCAGTTTATATTTTTGATGTTCAAAATAAAATTTCTGGCGTTCTTCATTCTGGCTGGAAGGGAACTGGAATTTGTGGAGATGCAATTAAGTTTTTGCAAAAGAAATTTAAGTCGAAGCCAGAAAATATTTGCGTTGTGATTGGTCCGCACATAAATGAATGTTGTTATGAAATTGATAAAAATCGTGCAGAATATTTTAAAAGTAATTTTGGTGAAAATTGTGTTTTTGAAAGTTTCGATGAAAAATCTGATTTAAAAAAATATTCACTTTCTTTGACAGCAGCGAATTTAAATGTTTTACAAAAATTAAATGTTCCGCAAAAAAATATTTTAGTTTCAAAAGAATGTACTTGTTGTTCTGGAGAAAAATTTGGTTCGTTTAGAAGGGAAACTTCTTTGCTTCCAGAAAATATGAGCCTTGAAGAAAAATCGAAAAAGTTTACAGTTCAAGCAGCATGGATTTCTTGGTGATGATCTTGTGCTCTTGTGCCAGCGGATGTGCTTTTGTGCTCGAAGTCGCTCGGTTGTGATAGAAGGCTTGGGTTATGCAGAGGATCGGATTTGAAGTTGCGCCAGAAGATAAAACTTGAGCCCAAAAAGGTTTGCGCTTGCGCCAGAAAGACGTGCCATTGAGCCAAAATCAGAATAAAAAAAATGTATAAAAATACAAAACTATTGCATATTTATGAATAAAAATGTATAACAGTGAATCGAGAACTTCAAAATTTTTATAAATTTTGGAGCGCATAAAATAAAACTTGCTTAAAAACACTTTATAATTTTGAGAGGATTTGTATGGCAGTAAAATCAAAAAAAGAAGATGAAAAAAAACTTGCAGCAAAGTCAGGCGTAAAAACTTCTGGCAAAAAATCAGCAGCACCAAAAAAAGATAAGGTTGTGTTGGCTTATTCTGGCGGTTTGGATACAACAGTTATTATTCCTTGGTTAAAAGAAAATTATGATTACGATGTAATTGCTGTTTGTATTGATGTTGGTCAGGGGGATGACTGGAAAGCGATTAAATCTCGTGCACTTAAAACTGGAGCGTCGGCTTGTTATGTTGTTGATGCCCGTGAAGAATATATTTCTGAATACATTTGGCCGGCTCTTAAAGCAAATGCAATTTATGAAGATGAATATTTACTTGGAACTTCTACTGCCCGTCCTTTGATTGGAAAAATTCTTGTTGAATATGCCCGTCAGGAAAAAGCGGTTGCAATTTGTCATGGTGCAACTGGCAAAGGAAACGATCAGGTTCGTTTTGAACTTGCTATTAAAGCTTTTGCTCCGGATTTAAAAGTTATTGCTGCCTGGCGTGATGAAAAATGGAATATGGACAGCCGTGAAGCAGAAATAAAATATCTGGAAGACCGTGGACTTGAAGTTCCTATGAAAAAAGATCAGTCTTATTCTCGCGACGAAAATATTTGGCATCTTTCGCATGAGGGGCTGGAACTTGAAAAAACAGAAAATGAACCTAACTACAAGCATATGTTAAAAAATACAAGTGTTCCAGAAGAAGCAAAGGAAGGCGGCGAGTACGTTAAGATTGAATTTGAAAAAGGTATTCCAGTTAGCGTAAATGGCAAAAAAATGTCTGCTTTGCAAATTATGACTGAACTTAACAAAATTGGCGGAAGAAATGGCGTAGGACTTGTGGACATTTGCGAAAACCGTTGTGTTGGAATGAAAAGTCGTGGCGTTTATGAAACTCCGGGTGGAGCGATTTTATATTTTGCACACAGAATGCTGAATCATCTTTGTTTGGACCGCGACACTTATCATTATAAGCAGCAAATTGCAATTAAAGTTGGTGAACTTATTTATGATGGAAAATGGTTTACAACTTTGTTTGATGCTTGCATGGCCTTTGTTGATAAAACTGAAGAAACTGTAACTGGCTGGGTAAAACTTAAGTTGTACAAGGGTTCTATTCGTGGCGCTGGAAGTTATTCTCCTTACAGTTTGTATAACGAAAGCATTGCGTCTTTTAAAACCGGTGATTTGTATGACCATAAAGATGCTCAGGGATTTATTACATTGTTTGGTTTGCCATTAAAAGTTCGTGCGATGATGGAACAAAATGTTGGTGAAGGTCAGGCTGTTATAAAAAGCAAGAAGTTAAAGAAAAGACCAACTGAATAATTTTTAATTAAAAAGTAAACAGAAAAATAAAACGCCGTAAGTTTTTTGAATTGTTTGAAGTGAATTTCAGATTTTCAAGATTTGCGGCGTTTTTTTTATGACTGCCAGTCGATAGAAACTTCGTTGCGACCTCCTTGTCGCCATTTTTCTGTTTTAATACTGCTTCTTGAAGTAAAGTTTCAAGTGTCAGTTGATTGCAACGCAGTTAGTGGTTTCGACCTTGCTTAACCACCGGATTACATTTCTGACCAAGATTGAGCGTGAGCGAAGGGCGGTTTTGTTTTCAGGAGGACGGTTTGAGATGACGACATAAGAAATGAACAAAAATACACGCTCCAAAAAAATAAAATAAAAAACAAGAAATTCCCTACCTTGAGATAAAATTTAAGTCGTTTTATAATAAATTTTCTGAAATCAAAATGCAAAAATTAAAATTTAGAAATTTTAAAGTGAGGCTTAAATGTTGGAAAACGTAAAAAAATTGTATCAGCAAAAAAGCGGAATTCTTTTGCACATAACGAGTTTGCCTTCCAACGAAGGAATTGGAACTTTGGGAAAGTCTGCGTATAAATTTTGCGATTGGCTGCACGAAGCAAATCAAACTTTGTGGCAAGTTCTCCCATTGGGACCAACCGGCTATGGTGATTCACCTTATGCGAGTTTTTCAACTTTTGCAGGAAATCCTTTGCTGATTGATTTGGAAAATTTGGCTTTAAGAAATTGGGCAAAAAAAGAAGATATTAAAAATCCAGAATACATAAAAACTTCTGGCAATGTTGATTACGGTTCAGTTGTTTACTGGAAAATTCCAGTTCTTTACAAATGTGCTGCGTATTTTTTAGAAAATGCGACTGAAAATGACAAAAAACTTTTTGAAAATTTTAAAAAGAAAAATAAATCTTGGCTTACAGATTTTGCACTTTTTACGAGCATAAAAAAATTTTATGATGAAAAGGCTGTTAACGAAAAACTTTGGGGCGAACAAACAAGATGGAATAATTTTTGGGCAAAAGATTTGGCGTCTCATAATTCAGAAAGTTTAAAAATTTGGGCGAAAGAAAATCAAAATGAACTTGAACAAATTTCTGTGATACAATTTTTCTTTTTTACTCAGTGGCAGGAATTAAAATCTTATGCGAATTCAAAAAATATTAAAATAATTGGCGACATTCCGATTTTTGTTGCGAGCGACAGTGCGGATTTGTGGGCAAATCAAAATCTTTTTCAAATTAACAAAAAAAATTTGCAGTTAAAAGCTGTTGCTGGAGTTCCGCCGGATTATTTTAGTGCGACAGGTCAACTTTGGGGAAATCCGCTTTATGATTGGAAGGCGATTAAAAACTCAAATTATGATTGGTGGATTTCTCGAATTTCTCATATTTTAAAACTTGTTGATATTGTTCGAATTGATCATTTTAGAGGATTTGAAGCTTACTGGAAAATTCCGTTTGGTGAAAAAACTGCGGTAAACGGAAAGTGGGCAAAGGGTCCGGGCATTGAACTTTTTGATGCAATAAAATCAAAAATCAAAAATGCTGAAATTATTGCAGAAGATTTGGGCGTTATAACAAAAAAAGTTGAATCTTTGCGCGAAAAATCTGGATTTCCTGGAATGAAAATTTTGCAGTTTGCCTTTGATGATAATGTTTGGTCTGCACAAAGTGAAAAAAATCCTTATCTTCCAAAAAATTATAAAACAGAAAATTGCGTTGTTTACACT
>CAZDAY010000168.1:0-4201 GCA_964503435.1 uncultured Treponema sp. | reverse complement strand
AAATAACAATTTTTTTTTAACAAAATCGTTCACAGAAATATTTAAAGAATTGACGCTAAATCCGTTCAAAATTAAAAAAGCATAAAAAGCAGTTGACTTTTTTTTTACTAACCTATATTCTAGTTCAAGTTACATTCCCCGATTGTGTAATGGTAGCACCTCAGATTCTGGTTCTGATTGTGGGGGTTCGAATCCTCCTTGGGGAACTTTTAGCTGACTAAAATTCAAGGTGAATCTTGAAAGGTCAGCTTTTTTTGTTAAATAAGCGGTTCCTTCGAATATCGGCTGAGTTCGCTGCCCTCTCAAGGCGGAGAGACGGGTTCGACCCCCGTAGGAACCATAAAACTAAAAGGATGTTATGTTTAACCACATAGCATCCTTTTTTATTTAGAACTTATTTTGAATTAAAAACAAGACAATCATTTTTCAAATCAGAACTTGCAACAATATGACTGTCGTCCAAAATTTTTCCAGACAAAATCAATTTTGACAGAGGATTTTCAACGTAATTTTGGATTGCACGTTTTACAGGTCGAGCACCAAAAGCAACATCATAGCCCTTGTCGCAAATAAAATTAAGCGCACTGTCATCAAATTCAAGTTTAATTCTTCTTGCATCAAGACGATGTGCAACACGTTCAAGTTGAATTTTTACAATTCCAGCAATGCAAGATTTATCCAAACGATTGAATGTAATAATTTCATCAATACGATTCAAAAATTCAGGACGGAAAGTTTTTTTAAGCAAAACATCAATATTCGACTTTAAATTCTTAGTCAGTTCAGAATTTGGATTTTCCGCTGCATCAAGAATCAAATCAGAACCAATATTGCTTGTCATAATTATGATTGTATTTTTAAAGTCAACAAGTCTACCTTGCCCATCAGTAAGTCTTCCATCATCAAGAACCTGAAGAAGAACATTAAAAACATCAGGATGTGCCTTTTCAATTTCATCAAGCAAAACAACCGAATACGGACGACGCCTTACCGCTTCTGTTAACTGACCGCCCTCGTCATAACCAACATATCCCGGAGGCGCACCAATCAAACGAGAAACACTAAACTTTTCCATATACTCGCTCATATCAATGCGCGTTATTGATTTTTCGTCATTAAACAAAAAGTCAGCCAGAGTTTTTGCAAGTTCAGTTTTACCAACGCCGGTTGGGCCAATAAACAAAAAACTTCCCAAAGGTTTATTTGGATCGCTTAAACCACTTCGATTACGACGGATTGCATCAGAAACCGCTTGAACTGCTTCGTTCTGCCCGATTACCCGTTTATGCAGAACTTCTTCAAGTTTAAGATACTTTTGCTTTTCGCTAGTCATCATCTTGCTAACCGGAATTCCAGTCCATGAACTGATTACTTTAGCAATATCCTCTTCGGCAACTTCCTTTCTGAGCAAACTTTTACGTTCGCTGTTTTCGCCATTAGAATTGTCCATAGCCTCTTGAGCAGAAGAAGCTTCTTTAAGCTGTTTTTCCAAAGACGGAATCGTAGAATATTTAAGTTCCGCTGCTTTTTGAAGATTTCCTTCACGCGTAAATTTTTCTTCATCAAAACGCGCCTTTTCCAAATCCTCTTTAATTTTTCTTGAACCTTCAATAACTTTTTTTTCATTTTCCCACTGAAGTTTCATTGCATCTCGGCTAGAACTAAGGTCAGAGAGTTCTTTTTCAAGCTTTTCAAGACGCTGTTTACTCGCTTCATCATCTTCCTTACTCAAAGACTGTTTTTCAATAGCAAGTTGCAAAATTTTTCGCTCAATTTTGTCAAGTTCAACTGGCTGACTTTCAATTTCCATCTTCAAACGGCTAGCTGCTTCATCAACCAAATCAATCGCCTTGTCTGGCAAAAAACGATTTGTAATGTATCTGTCGCTTAAAGTTGCCGCAGCCACAAGTGCTTCATCATTTATTTTAACTCCGTGATGAATTTCGTACTTGTCGCGCAAACCACGCAAAATCGCAATTGTATCTTCAACGCTAGGTTCAGCACAAAAAACCTGCTGGAATCTTCGTTCAAGAGCAGCATCCTTTTCAATATACTTTCTGTACTCGTCCAAAGTTGTAGCGCCAATCACGTGAAGTTCGCCACGAGCAAGCGCCGGCTTTAAAAGATTACTAGCGTCCATGCTTCCTTCACTAGCACCTGCTCCAACAATCGTATGAAGTTCATCAATAAATAAAATAATTTGCCCTTCACTTTTTACAACTTCAGTAATTACGCCCTTCAGCCTTTCTTCAAATTCGCCACGATACTTTGCACCAGCAACCAGCAAACCCAAATCCAAAGAAAGCAAGCGCTTATTTTTCAAACTTTCAGGAACATCGCCACTTGCAATACGACGGGCCAAACCTTCAACAATCGCAGTTTTACCAACGCCAGGCTCACCAATCAAAACAGGATTATTTTTTGTACGACGGCTAAGAACCTGCATAACTCTGCGAATTTCATCATCGCGCCCAATTACAGGATCAATTTTATCCTGACGAGCACGCGCCGTTAAATCAACACAATATTTTTCCAGAGCCCGAACCTTACTTTCAGGATCTTGAGAGTCAACAGTTTGATTTCCACGAATCGCTTTTAATGCTTCGAGCGTTTCCTTATGTTTGCAGCCAAAACGCCTTAAAAGTTCGCCAGCCTTGTCATCTGCTTCAGTCATCGCCAAAAACAAATGTTCCGTAGAAAGATACTGATCTTTCAAAGCAGCCATTTCATTTTCAGCCTTAGCCAAAACTTTTTGCGCACTAGACGAAAGATTAACCTGCGTTGCCCCAGACGCTTTAGGATTTGAATCAAAAATTTTATTTAATTCGCCCAAAAGAACCGAAGTTTGAACTCCAATTCTCTCAACCAAAGGCGGAATAAGTCCATCTTGCTGCGTTAAAAGTGCATAAAGCAAATGTTCATTGCCAATTTCAACATGATCTTTTTTTTGTGCTAACGAGGCGGCATCTTGAATCGCTTCTTGAAGTTTTAGAGTCATTTGATCGTAATTCATTTTTCACCTCCGATCTTACTTTTATTTTTAAAATACTCACACAAAGGTAAAAAATCAAATTTTTCTTTTTTCTTTTTGATTTGGAGCAAATTTTTTTTATTCAAAAATTCTGCGTCATTGCGAAAACTTTAATTCGTGGCGATCTACTTTCAGTTGCAAAATAAAGTGCCAGTTTCTCGTAAAAATGTCGTTAACGATAACAGTCCGCACCAAACAAAACCGCCCTTCCAGCCTTCGCTATCCGCTCATCTCGGTCAAAATAACGTAATTAACAATTATAAAAAGTAGCGCCATTCCTAACTTAATCAGAAAAACTTTATAAAAAAGACTCTAACTTTGCCCAAGACTAAAGGGCTTCCACGGCGGGCTAAGTCTTCTGTCATTCTGAAATCCCAATGAACTTTCAAACAGCAAAGCGAAGCAATCTACTAACACAGAGCAAATAAAGAAAAGAAAACAAAAAACCGACAAAAACCGTCGGCTCTTAATAACAAAAAACTATTTTTCAGGAAATTCAATATTTCCACATTCCGCAAGACAAGAACTCACAGAAATATCTTCAATCAGTTCCAAATTTTTTTTCCTGATTTTATAAATTCTAAGTTCACCAGAACCAATTCCGCTTAAAACTTTCATCAGCTTTCTTTCGCCCACAGGACTTTCATAATCACGCAAAAACAATTTATCTGTCTGACAAAAAATATCAATATCAACTACATTTTTTTTATCTTGTGCACTAAGTGCCCAATGTAATTTTACAGTTCCGTCTTTTTCAGGCGACATTTCAGTACAATCAAAATTAAGTTTATACTTTTTGCTTTTATTTATATGAAATTCAATATTTTTTCCTTCAACAGAAATTAAAAGGTTAAGTTTTTCATTGTATTCACCCTGAACTGCAAAACACGAAGAACTTAAAACTTGTCCAGTAATCAAACTTGTTAAATTGCAAGAACTTAAATGCAAAAGTGAATCTGAAAAATCCCTTCCCCAATTTTTATCAAGATATGCAAAAGATTTTAAAGGCTGAACAAAAAATTCTTCGTTATCAAAAAAGATTTTTCCTTCGCAATTACATTTTCCAGAAATCAAGGACCAATTAGAATTTTTATCTTTAGAATTAAATTTTAATGAAATTAATTTTTCAAACTGCAAATCCCAGGAAATATTTCCAACGCTGCAAAGATA
>CAZDAY010000167.1:0-4232 GCA_964503435.1 uncultured Treponema sp. | reverse complement strand
CTGTAAATCTTTCAGAATCTTCTGATTATGTGATTTTACTTGGTGGAGGAATTGATAAAAACGGAAAACTTCCATCTTCTGTAAACTCGCGGGTTTTAAAAGCAGCGGAATATTTAAAATTGCATCCAAATACAATTTGCGTTGTAACTGGCGGAACTTTAAAATGGCTGCCTTACGCTGAAGCTCCAGAAATAAAACGTCAACTTGTTTTAAACGGAATTTCAGCGGACAGAATTTTACTTGAAGACAAATCATTAGACACAATCCAGAATTTTCAAAACAGCATTGAAGTTTTAAAAAATTTTACTGGAAAATCTGAAAGCGAAATTTTAAACAGCAAAATTCTTGTAGTTACAAGTTATTATCATTTGCGTCGTGCTGAACGTTTGGCAAAAAGAATTGGTTTTACAAACATAAAGGGCATTGGTTCAAAAATTGATTTTATAAAAGTTCCACATTCATATTTTAGAGAAATATGTGCATATATTAAGTTAAATTTAAGAATTTTATTAACGGATTTTTAATGATTTCGTTGAGTCCAACAAAAAATTATGATAAACTTGCAAAAACTCTTAGGGGGATTTGTAATGTTAAAGGGACGCCACGTAATTGAGCCTGGTAATTTAAGTGTAAGTGAAATTGAAGAAATTTGTTCTTTGGCTGAACAGATGATTGTTGATCCTGAATCATTTCAAGATGTGTGTCGTGGGAAAATTCTTGCGACACTTTTTTTTGAGCCTAGCACAAGAACGCGGCTTTCGTTTGAAGCGGCAATGTTGCATTTGGGCGGTTCGGTAGAAGGTTTTGCGGATGCGTCTTCAACTTCGTCAACAAAGGGTGAAACTTTAGCGGATACAATTCGTGTTGTTAGTTCTTATGTTGATGTGATTGCAATTCGTTCTCCTAAAGAAGGTGCGCCTTTACTGGCATCACAATTTAGTTCAGTTCCAATAATAAACGCTGGAGATGGCGGGCATTATCATCCAACACAAACTTTAACAGACTTGCTTACGATTCGGCAGTTGCGTGGTGGATTTGAAAATCATGTAATTGGATTTTGTGGCGATTTGAAATTTGGCAGAACTGTACATTCTTTAGCAAAGGCAATGTGTCGTTATAAAAATAATAAATTTGTTTTTATTAGCCCAGAAGAATTAAAAATTCCTGAATATATTACAGAAGATATTTTAAAACCTGCCGGAGTTGAATTTTCTTATGCTCAGCGTTTAGAAGATGTAATTGGTGATTTGGATATTCTTTATATGACCAGAGTTCAAAAAGAAAGATTTTTTAATGAACAGGATTATATTCGCTTAAAAGACAGTTATATTCTTGACCGTAAAAAAATGAAACTTGCAAAAGATGATATGATTGTTTTGCATCCACTTCCTCGCGTAAATGAAATTGCTCCAGAAGTTGACAGTGATTCTCGTGCTGCATATTTTAAACAAGTTCGCTATGGAATGTTTGCTAGAATGGCTTTAATTGCAAAACTTACTGGTTGTTTGTAATTTTTAGTTTGGTGATTTTGATTGCTAAAAATTTATTGATTTTGTAATAGAAATTTATTGGAGAAAAAATGCTTAACGTTGAAGAAATAAAAAATGGACTTGTAATTGATCACATTCAGGCTGGTTCTGGCTGGAAAGTTTTTAAATGGCTTGGATTAGATAAGGCGCCTTTTACCACTGCTTTGGTTGTAAATGCTCAATCAAAAAAATCTGGAAAAAAAGATATTATAAAAGTTGATAATATTATAAATATTGATTACAGCGTACTTGGTTATTTGGATTCAAACATTACAGTTAATGTTATTCAAGACGGAAAAATTGCCAGAAAAATAAAAATGGAATTACCAGAAAAAATTCAGGGCGTTATGGAATGTAAAAATCCGCGCTGCATTACAATTACAGAACATTATGTTCCGCAAGAATTTTATCTTGTAAATAAGGAAAAGCGGGAATATCGCTGTGCGTATTGTGATGCAATTTATAAAGCCGGAATGATTGGTAAGTTCTGTGAAGAATAAGTGTGATTTTTGCTTACTTAGTAGATAAAACTAAAAACAGAAAATCCTAGCCCGCGCTGTAGGGGCGTAGTTGCCACTTGTGGCAATGAGCGTGAGCGAACCCCGCAAGCACGGTTAGCACAGAAGATATGCTCCAAAAAAATTAGGATATTTGTTTGCTACAACTTTAATTTCTGCTTTCTGCTAGGCTGTAAGTCCATATACTATTCCTCTGATTTTCTTTTATATAAATCATTCAACGTAATTACGGTATAATCTGGTGAAGACTTAATCTGTTTTTTTACTCCAGAAGAAATACCATTTTTAGAGAAAATAATATAAGATTTATTTTGCTTCTTAATACACAATGCTGCATCCTGCAAATCTTTTAATTGCTTTTCATCAAAAGGATCTTCTGTATACTTGCATTCACAAATAACTGCATTATCATCATCAAAAGCAAGCAAATCTATTTCTTCCTGCTTTTTCAAAATCGGATTATTACCCCACCACCTGCCAAGATTTTCAGCAAAGAAAGGCATTTTTCCATTATAAAATTGTTCTTTTAGATAAGTTTCACATATCCGTTCAAAGCGATGTCCAATGAATGTATTCAGTTTTTCTTTTGTGAGCTCTCTTTCGTAATATATTTCAGGCGAAATCAAACCATTCAACATATTTTGATGCTTGAAAATAAAAGCAAAATAAAAAGCAAAATAATTATCACTTATAGAATATAAAGTATTTCTGCTCTTCTCTTTTTCACCACAAGGTACTTCCTTTTTTATGAATCCAAGATTAATCAAAACGTTGATATATTTTGCAACTTTTGCAGCATCTTCCCCTACTTTATCCTTAATTGTATTAAAAGTTGATGCACCTGAATTGATTGCAAGCATGATGTTTTTATAGAAATACGTTTCCTTAAGTTCCATCCTTAGAAGTGTTTCAATTTCATTAAAAAGATATCCCGTTGTAGAAAGACAGTTTTTGATTATATTTTCTTTAATAGTAAGTTTGTCGTCGAATAAAGAAAGATATAGTGGAATTCCTCCAAGAATTGAGTAAGCTGTTAATGCATCTTCATCTGAATAATGAGGAAAAAAATCCCGAGCTTCCTCATATGTAAATGGCAGAAGTTTGAGTTCAGACGTTTTTCTACCGTATAACGGTTTTGTTGAATCATCTATAATTTCTTCGATTACCGAAACTTCAGAACCACACAAAATAAGAAGTATGTTTTTGTTCTTCAAAATTTTATCAATTGCATTTTGAAGACCTGAATCATAAGCAGGATTTGAATTATAAAGATATGTAAACTCATCAATGATAAGTACAAGTCTATTATTAATCTCTGTTGTTTTTAGAAAAGAGTAAATATCATTCCATGTTGTAAAGGAATTAAGAAACTCTCCGACATTTAAAATACGATTAAGTTCTTCACAGAAATTCCGAACATTATTCTTTTCGGAATCTTTATCGCCAGTAAAGTAAACAGTATTTTCTGAATGAAGTTTTGCAAAATGCGATAGAAGATAAGATTTTCCAACTCGCCTTCTTCCATGAAGAATAAGCATTTCAAATTTATTTGAATTATACAATGACTCCAGCAGAGCCATTTCCTTTTTTCTGCCTAAAAAGATATTATTATTTTTTAACATAATTTACTCCAAAGTAATTTACTTTAGAGTAAATTATAATACTTATTATAGTTTATTCAATCCTCTTCTTGCTCAGTTTTTTTGTGTGTGGCACTGATATAACTTGACTGTCAATAACTTTTTTTTAAAGGTATTGCAGAATAAACGGATTCTCATCTTGTAATTATCGCAGTTATGCAAGTGTCGTCCCATTTTTCACCTTTATAAACTTCTTTTATTGAAAAACGCACTTTATTTACTTCGCAAGGAAAATTTATTTCTGAAAAATGTACATAGTCTTCAAATTCGTATTCTATTTCAAAAGGATTATTTTCATCTAGTGATTTTATTACTGCTGTTTTTACACGATTGTTTGCTTTATAAAGATATCGTTTTTCTAAATCGACATAACCATTTAATACAACTATGTTATCTTTTGGTTCAGTAAACTCTATGTCTAAGTATTCGCCAATTCCTGATGAATTATTTTTTTTTCCTGGTATCCATGGGGTATGTTGTAAAAATATATTCCCTAGAAAATCTGAATAATACAATATATTTAAATAATCTGATATATATAAAAT
>CAZDAY010000166.1:0-4237 GCA_964503435.1 uncultured Treponema sp. | reverse complement strand
ATTTGATGATTTGCTGATTTTCAAAGCACAATCTTAGCACAAAATTTACGCTTGTTGACAGTTCATTTTTACAATGTTAAAATCGTTAGGAAATTTTAAATCATTTAATTAAGGAAGATTGTTTTATGGCTGACACAAACGAACATAAATCAAAAAAAGCTGGAACAAAAATCGGAGCAGTAATAGTTTTAATTCTTGCAGCAATCGTATTTCTCCCGGCTGGCGGAATTGCGGTTTATCAAGGACTTTTTAACAGTTCAAAAGTACCAAGTTTCGGTTCTTATGATGGCAAAAAAATCACTTACGAAGCAAATTCAAGATTTGTAACAACTGCTTCAAATATCATGGAACAATACAGAAATTACGGAATTCAAGTTACAGAACAATATTATTATTACATCTTCAATCAGGCATTTAACCAGGTAATTCAAAGTTTGGCTTACGAATCTGCAATCGATAAAAGCGGATACAAGGTTTCTGTTAATGCAATAAATAGAACTTTAGTTTCATTGCCGGCTTTCCAAGATGAAAATGGCAAGTTTTCTCAGAAAATTTATAATCAAGTCGGACAAAGCCAAATCAACACTCTCAGAAAAAATATTGAAGAGTCGTTGGAAATTACTCGCTATTCTGATGATTTATTCGGTTCAAGTCAAAAAATAAATGGTTCTGAACTTTACGGTTTGAAATCAACAAAGGCAGAAGAAGATTTTATAAATGCAATGGCACAAGAAAAACATTCTTTCCAGCTTGCCGCATTTGACACAGCAAATTTTCCAGAAGAACAGGCAATTTCTTACGCAAAAGAAAATGTAGAAAAATTTACCCGATACGATATTTCTGCAATAAGTGTTGACAGCGAATCAGAAGCAAAATCAATTTTAAAACAAATAAATGCCAACGAAATAACTTTTGAAGATGCAGTTGCAGACAAATCAGCAAAATATTACACAGATTCAAACGGAAAACTCAGCGCACCTTATCGTTATCAAATTTCTGATATGGTTGAAAACGAAGAAAATGTTTCTCAAATCATCAATCTTTCAAAAGATTCACTTTCACAAGTAATTAAAACTAAACACGGCTATTCTATTTTTAGAAATGACGGAGAAGAGGTTCTTGCAGATTTTTCAAATGCGGATTTAGTTTCAGTTGTAATGAATTATATGAAAGAAAATGAATCTGGTTATATCGAAAATTATTATATAAACATTGCAAGCGATTTTGCTTCGGAAGCAGCACTTTCTAGTTTTAACAGAGCATGTTCAGTTTACACTGTTGAAGCAGTTAATGTGGACGCTTTTCCTTTGAATTATGGAAATTCTTCGTTCTATCAGGCAAGTGCAAGTCAAAGCGAAATTTCTGAAATTACAAACAATGCTCAGCTTCTTCAGCAAATATTCAGTCTTAAAAAAGATGAATTCAGTTCACCTTTAGTTGTTGGCTCAAAAGTTGTTGTTCTAAAATGCACAGAAATTCAAAACGAAACTGTTGAAAATTCTGATTCATATTTGACAAATGTTAAAAATGTTGATTCTTCAAGTGCAGTTTCAACTCTTATGGCAAGCAACAAAGTTGAAAATAATTTCATAGAAACTTACTTCAACTATTTTATGAACAATAATTCAAATTCAGGAAATTAAACAAGATTTGGAATTTAATGAAAAAGACAACCCTCATCTGATAAAAACAGGAGAGGGTTTTAATGTTTTAAACACAGTTTTTTACAAAGAAAAATTTCTCTATTCAAAATATAATCCACAAAAAACAATTTTAAAAACAATCCAAGATTTAAAAATTCTTCCCAACACAATAATTTTAATTTGTTCGCCAGCACTTTGGTACGGAATAAATGAACTTTTGGAAAAACTTCCAGAAAATTGCAAAGTTATCGCAGTGGAATTTGACAGCAAACTTTATGAACTTGCAGAAAATGAATTTTCTAAACTTGAAATTTCCAAAGAAAAAAAACTTCAAGTAAAATTTTATAATTTTTTTCAACTTATGCAACTTGATGATTATCTTAGAAAAATTATTAAGACTGGAGATTTTAAGCGGATTTTAAAAATAAATTTTAGTGGCGGCGTTCAATTTGAAAATCAAAAATATGAAGAACTCACAAATGGAATGCAAGAAATTATTAGCGTTTTTTGGAAAAACCGAATTACCTTGCAGAAAATGGGAAAACTTTTTACAAAAAATACAATTCGAAATCTTTATCAGTTAAAAAATAATCTGAAACTAAGCGACGTTCAAAATACAATCGAAAAAAATATTTTGATTTGTGGCGCCGGCGAAAGTCTTGATTATTTTTCTGATTGGAACAAAGTAAAGGATAATTTTTTTGTAATTTCAGTTGACGCAGCGGCAAAGGCTTTATGTGCAAAAAATATTATTCCAGATGCGATTGTTGCTCTTGAAAGTCAATTTGCAATTCAAAAATCTTACATTGGTTTAAAAAATTATTTTAAACAAAAAGAACCGATTTTTTTTTCAGACCTTTCTTCAAGGAGTGAAATTTCTAATCTTTTTACAAAAAAAGTTTTTTTCTTGAGTAAATTTTCTGATTGTAATTTTATTGCTCAACTAAAAAATTTAAATATTGCAAAAGATTTTGTAGAACCACTGGGTTCGGTAGGTTTGTTGGCAGTTTATTTAGCACTTAAATTAAGAAAATCTGCTAACACAAAAATTTTTGTTTTAGGGCTCGATTTTGCTTTTACTAAGGGAAAAACTCACGCAAAAAATACACAGGCGACAATTCAGCGCTTTTTAGAAAATTCAAAATTTTCTGCACTTGAAAATTTTACTGCCTGCTTTTCAAACTATGCATTTTCTTTTAAAGACAAAAAAAATAATCTGGCTTTTTCAAATAAGGCTTTAAGTTCTTACGCAAATCAATTTAAAACTTTCTTTTCAAACGAAAAAAATCTTTTTGATTGCGGAGATTTTGGAATAGATTTAGGTTTAAAACATAATTTTGAAATTTCAGAAAATAAATTTAAAAATCAAAATGGCACAAAATCTTTTGATAATAAATTTACTGATAAAGAATTTTATGCAAAATTTGAAAATCCTTTAATCAGTGAAAATTTAAAAACTAAAGTTGACGAATTTTATTCATCAGAAATAAAATCTCTGGAAGAAGCATTATCACTTTTAAAGAATGGCGAAAATTCGGAATTCAGAAACAAAAAAATTTCTTTAGATGAACAAATTTCCGAACTTTTGGCACCAAGAGATTATCTTTATTTGCATTTTCCTGACGGTCAAAAATTTCACGCTGACGAAAGTTTCTTAAAAAGAGTACGTGCAGAAATCGTTTTTTTTATTAAGCAATTTTCACTTGCAGTAAATCTTGAACAAAAAAATCAGCAAAATTCTGTCATTCCGAATTCAGTTCAGAATCTGTAATATAAAAAATCCACAAAAAAATTTTAATTGTCTTCGTTTTCTTTTAAAACCGCAAGGAAGGCACTTTGTGGCAATTCAACATCACCAGCCATAAGCATACGTTTTTTTCCAGCCTTCTGTTTTTCCAAAAGTTTTCGCTTTCGAGTAACATCTCCGCCATAACATTTTGCCAAAACATCTTTTCGCACAGGATTTACGGTTTCACGCGCAATAATTTGGCTTCCAATGGCACCTTGAATAGCAATTTTAAATTGATGCCGTGCAATTTCGCCTTTTAAACGTTCGCAAACTTGTTTCGCCCTTTCAACAGCGCCAGCTCTAAAACATAACTGCGCTAAGGCATCCACTGGTTTTCCGTTAATCAAAATATCAATTTTAACCAAATCTGACGGACGATAATCTATAACTTCATAATCAAAACTTGCATAACCACGCGAATAAGATTTCAGTTTATCATAAAAATCAAACAAAACTTCAGCAAGTGGCATTTCATACGTAAGTTCAACTCTTTTTGTATCAAGATAATTCATATTTTTTTGAAGCCCGCGCTTTACTCTGCAAAGTTCCATAATTGAACCCAAATATTCTGCCGGAGTAATTATAGATGCACGAATGTAAGGTTCTTGCGATGATTCGATTTTGCCTTCTGGAAAATCCGCTGGATTATCAACAAAAATTTCTTCGCGACCAGGCGTTTTTACTTTATAACGAACACTTGGCGCCGTAAAAATTACAACCTGATTAAAATCACGCTCCAGACGTTCCTGTATAATCAAAACTTGCATAACCACGCGAATAAGATTTCAGTTTATCATAAAAATCA
>CAZDAY010000165.1:0-4336 GCA_964503435.1 uncultured Treponema sp. | reverse complement strand
GTACTTCGATAAACTCAGCAACCGCATGTCGAACCACGGTTGGTGTACTTCGATAAACTCAGCAACCGCATGTCGAAAAATGACCCGACAATCTATTTAATTTATCTTCGCTCAACAGAACCATCGCTGTGAGCAACATAAACGATTGGCTTATTTTTAGTAAAAAATCCACATTCAACAACTCCGACAATATCATCAATTTTATCTTCAAGTTCAAAAGGATTTACAGGATTTTGCCATTTGCAATCAAGAATCATATTTCCGTTGTCTGTAATTACAGGGCCGGCTTTTTTTACACCTTCACGGATTAGACATTTTGCACCAAGTTTTTCCATTGCGACAATTACACTGACTCTTGCTTCGCCAATAATTTCTACAGGCAAAGCAAAACCTGTTCCATGAGAATTTACAATCTTTGATTCATCAGAAACAACCACAAAAATTTTTGAATTATAAGCAATGATTTTTTCACGCAACAAAGCCGCACCGCCACCCTTTATTAAAGAATTTTCAGGACCAACTTCATCTGCACCATCTATTGCAAGATCAAGCGAACCGCCAATAATTTTGTCATTCATTGAATAAACTGGAATATTTAATTCTTCGCAAGCAAGCGTTGTTTGAAAACTTGTAGCAACTGCTTTTATGTCTTTTAAGGTTCCGTCAGCAATTCTTTGCGCCAGACGATTTACAGCAGGCATAGCAGTTGAACCAGTTCCCAGCCCAATTTTCATTCCACTAAAAATTTTTCCTTCTTCGATTAACTTATCTACCGCAGTAGACGAAACTAAAACTTTTTGTTCACTTTGTGTCATTAAAATTTTTCTCCTGTATATAATTCAAATTGTTCATATCCCTGATATCTAAGCATATTATAACCATTGCAAACTTTACAAGTACTTTTTTTTGCCCGAGCCATAATCGGCGTTACTGGGGGAACATAAATTATATCAAACAATTTTTCTTTGCCAGTAAAATCATAAAAAAACAGAGGATCATTTTCTTCGTTTGAATCTTCTGTTGCGCCCATACCCTTTGATGTTGTCTGAATAATTACATCGTTGTATTTTTTCAGCATACTTAAGCAATTTAAATCCAGTGATGAATATTTAAAACCGTAAAGTTCAGCAAGTTCTTTTGCCCGAACCACCGTCCGATTAAAAATGCAAGCCTTAGCACCAAGTTTAAAAACCGCATAAGCAATAGCCTTTGCCGCACCGCCCGCTCCAATTATTGCAACCTTTTTGTGCTTTAGATTTTTTTCACCTAAAAATTCAAGGAGCGCTTTTGAAAAACCAGGAGCATCAGTATTATACCCATGCCAGTAAGTTCCATTGCGGACAATCGTATTACACGCACCAATTTTGCAAACCTCTGGTGATTTTTTTGCAAGGTAAGGAATTACAGATTCTTTGTGAGGAATTGTAACTGACATTCCAGCCACGCCCACAGATTCAGCAAAATGCAAGGCATCTCCAATTTTATCAGCAACAATCGGAATATAAACTGCATTCATTTTATGTTTTTGGTAACCTTCGCTATGAAGTTGCGGACTTAAAGTTGATTTTAAAGGATACCCCGTAATGCCAAAAATTTTTGTTTCGTGATTTAAAGTTTTGTAATGATAAACAGAATTTAAAGTGATTGGATCAATATGTGCAAGATTTGAAATTTTTTCTGTGCAATCTTCTGGTGAAGAATAAGTTAAATAATTTTTCAGTTTGTACGAAAGGATTCTCGAAGGCGTTCCATAAGGTCCCATAGCAAGCAAAATATGATTTGAATCTTTAATCTTTGACGCTTCTTCAAAAAGATTTGTTACATCTTCCAGACTGTGTGGCATAAAAGCAATTTTTGGAATTTCAAAATAATTTGTTTTTAATTTTTCAAGCCGCTGATTTATATTTTTGATTGGATTTTTCATGTCATGAACACTGCGGATAATTTTTGTTCCAAAAGCCAAAGCCGCATCCTGTAAACTAGGGATATGAAAATCTTCTTCAAAATCAACATATTCAAAATTTTTAGATTTATCATCTGTGTCAGCAAAAGAAAGTGCTCTGGCAAACAAAATCGTCCTCGTTGATTCACCTTCAAGAAATTGCCCGCCGTCAATTTTTCTGCGGATTGTTAAAATGCAAGGCAAACCAGCAAGTCTGGGAAATCTTCTGACATAAAGATTTTCATCGCTTTCCAAAAAATCCGCGCGAAGTTCCACAATATCAATGTACTTTCTGTATTTTTCAAGAATTTCCAAATCTTCTTTTATAGATTTTCCACTAAGTGTAAGACAAATTTTTGCTCGTTTCATTTTTTCTCCAAAGTTCTGAACGTTTTCTGCAAAGACTAATTACTTTTATCACAAATCCAAATAAATAAAAACTAGAAATATTAAATTTAAGTTTTAGAGCAAATGTCTGGTAAAAAAAAAGACCTTATTTTGCAAAAACTCGAAATCCGACGTTTTAGTAAAATCCTAAAAATAAAAACTTCCAATTTTTTTTATTCTGAAAATCGACGCAAGCGGAAGTTCTTGAATTTCATTTTCAGGAAAAGTTTTTATTTCAAGCAAACCAGTTTTTCTGTTAAAACCAAGTGGAACTGCAATAATCATTTTTTTGTTTGCATCAATTTCAAGTTCAACCAGCGAATTATTTTGAATCACATTTTCAATCAGAAGAACCTTAGCCTGAAAATCCATTCCAAAAACTTCCCGAACTTCAAAGCGAACACTTTCCGGCTTTAACTGCTCCTTTGTTAAAACCGTCCGCATTTTTATTCGCTCCAGCAAAACTTCTTTTTGTTCAGCGCTCATTTTTATGTTTTCAAGTTGATTTTTCAAATCTTCAAGAATTTCTTTGGCGGCATTTTCATTTTCTGTAAAATTTTCATTTTCTGTAAAATCAAATTTTTCAACAGTTGGACTTAATTTTTTGTAAGGTTCAAGATATTTTTTTTGTGAAAAAGTTTTTATATCCTTAAAAAAATCCAAACCACTTTTTAAAAGCAGATTTTTTACGTCTTCATCATTTTCACAGTCGAGCAAAAAAATTCCCGGTGCCAAAGTTTCATAAATATGTTTTTTTATTTGCGGATTGTTTTCTATAAGTTTTGAATTTTCACTTGAAACTTTAAGCACAAAACCTTTGTAAATATTCACTGAATTAAAAATTGAATTCCATTCTTCAATACTGACTTTTATGCTTTGAGGAATTTGATAATACGAATATTTTTTTAAATTGTCCAAAATTTCTTCAACGGACATTTTGTTGTTAAAAGCGTTCATCACAGATTTTTTTGTAAGTTCATAAGTGGAAACTGTATCGAAATGAACGAGATTTAAAAACTTCAAAATTTCAAGATACTTATTAAGCGACAAGCCCGGCATTACGCTGATTGAAAAAGCAGAATCCAAACTTAAAACTTTTAATTCTTCGGGTTTTTCATTTTTTTGATTTTGCAGTTCAGAAAAATCTTCGCTGAGAAAATAAAATTTCTTATCTTGTAAAGAAAGCAAACCAAAATCATAAGCCGTGTCAATCATTGCGCAGATAAGTGCAGTGCCACCAAAAATATTTTCATTGGAATTTTCACCACTTGCTCTGGAAATAATTTTTGCAAATCTTGAGCCAGAAAAATTTTCTGTGTCCCAAATTTTTTCTTTTATAAGATATGAAAGCTGAGAAATTGATTTTTTTTCGTAAGCAAAATTTCCCATTGATTCAAAAACATTTAAAAGAAGTTCTGCATTTTTTTGAATTGTTGATTTTGAAAAATTTACATTCGCCGCCGCACACAAATAAATTAACTGATTTTTTTTGCTAAGTTCAGAAAACAATTCTAACCTTTGCCAGTCAAGAACAAAGTCATCATCTTTTTCAAGAATCAAATTTAAATTTCTAAAAGCATTAAATATTTGCGCAAGTTTTTTTACTTCTTCAGAACCGAAAATTTCCTGAATATCATTTAACGACTTTTTTTTAAATTCGCCGTTTGCTTTACACAAATCGCTGTGATTTTGGACATAAGAAATAAAAGCCGCCAAATAATCCGCAGTTAAAATTTTTTGTGATTTTGCATTTGATTTTTTTGAAACGCAAGAAATTAAATTCTGCAAATTTAAAAATTTTTCTAATTCAGAATCAAGCAATGGATTTGTGCTGATTATTTTTTTTCCAGAAATTTTATCTTCGTAAGCAAAAATTAAAAGCCGCTGATTTAAATTTTCGAGTTTTTCAAAAATCATCTTTTGTGGGAACAATTCATCCGCAGAAAGAAATTCCTCTAATTTTTCAAACGTACATTCATTTATAAAATTTATTGCGCTTAAAATTTT
>CAZDAY010000164.1:0-4362 GCA_964503435.1 uncultured Treponema sp. | reverse complement strand
AATTACAACAGTTATTTTAAAAATTTAAAAAAGTTCTCTTAATGGCATTTTATAAGTTTTTGAAAATTTGAAAAAAGAGGCTTTTACTTTGTTTCACTTTACTAAAAAAAAATGTATTGTATCTGTATTAGTAATTTTTACAATGACTTGCGGAATTTTAAGTACAATTTCGCTTTTAAAACCAATCTTGCAATATTCAAAATCAAACATTTTAAAAGGCTCTTTTCATAGTGAAAAAATTGTTCTTTACATAAATTCTTATGATTTAACTTACGGTCCAACGAATCCTTTATTAAACGGAATTATGCAGACACTTTCGGCAAATAATATTTACTGCGACACTGAATTTTTGAATACAAAAGAATTTCCTTACGAACTTACAGAACCTTTAAATTACAATTCAATAAAAACAAAACTTTCAGCTGGCGTAAAATATGACGGACTTATTGTAAGTGATGACGCAGCACTAAATTTTGCCACAAAATATCAAAATGAACTTTTTAAAGACATTCCGATTATTTTTTGCGGAATCAATAATCCTGAAAAAGCAAGAATGACTGTAAACACAATGCACAATATTACAGGTTTTTATCAAAATATAAATCTTGATAAAATAATTTCTGCTGGATTAAAATTGAATTCAAACGCAAACAAAATCATAGCAATTTATGACAATTCAGCAAGTTCTACCGGCGACATAATTCAGTTTAGAGAAGTAAAATATAAATTTCCGCATTATCAGTTTTATGAAATAAATTCTTCTGAAATGACTACACAGGAATTTGCAAGTTCGCTAGAAAATATTGATAAAAATTCTGTTACAATTTTTATGAACAGTTGCGAAATTTCTGAAAATCATTTGAATTCTGCAAATCAGCAGGAAAAATTTATTATTGAACACACAAATGTTCCAGTTTACCGCTACAGTTTTTCTGGAATTTATGATGGTTTTGCTGGCGGAAAAGTTCAAAATTATGCAAAACTCGGCGAAAACGCAGCAAAACTGCTTGTTGAAATTTTAAATGGAAAAGACATAAATTCAATTCCGCTTCAAACAGACAATTCTTCGGAATTTATTTTCAACAAAAATATTCTTAAAAAATTTCATTTGAATTATAAGCACTTGCCGCGAGAAACAATTTTATTAACAGCAAAATCAGCAACTTTAGAATCGTACAAACAAAATTTAAAACCAATTATTTGTCTTGCACTTTCACTTTTAGTTCTTGCGATAATTTTTATTTTCCTTACTATAAATGAACACGAGAATTTAAAAAGTTTAAAATCTTCACAAGCAAATTTAAAATATCTTGCAGAACACGATTATCTTACGGATTTACCGAATAGGCAAAACGTAAATAAAATTTTTGATATTGTCCGTTCAAAAAAATCAGATTTTGCAATTTTGCTTATCGACATTGATGATTTTAAAACTATAAATGATATTTACACGCATCTTTGTGGCGACGAAGTTTTACGAACTATTGCTAATCGTTTAAAAGAACACACGATTGACGGCAAATTTTTTGTTTATAGATTTGGTGGCGATGAATTTATTTTGATTTACACAATCGGACATTTAACAGAAGATAATTTTGATCTTTTAAACATTTTAAATTGTTTTAAAGAACCGGTTAATTTTGAAAACAAGCAGATTTTTGTTCAGGCAAGTGTTGGCGTTATAAATTCAAGCGAAAAATACACAAAATTTTATGAATATATTGCTGATGCCGATATTGCAATGTATCAGTCAAAGCGAAATGGCAAAAATCAAGTTACATTTTTTGACAGTAAATTAAAAAGTAAAATCAAAACTAATCATGAAATTGAAAAAGTTCTTGAAAATGCAATTGCAAACGACGGAATTATTGTTAAGTATCAGGCTCAAGTTGATGCAAAAACAAATAAAATTTGCGGTTGGGAAGCACTCACTCGCTTAAAAGATTCAAGTTATTCTCCGGCGGATTTTATTCCTGTGGCAGAAGATTCCGGGCTGATTGTAAAAATGGCACGAATTGTTACTGAAAAAGTTATTCAGCAAATGGCAGAATGGCGAAAAAATGGATTTGAATTGCATAAAATTTCAATAAATTATTCTTACCGTCAAATTAAAGATGAATCTTATGTTAATTTTTTGCGCGGACTTTTAAAAGCGTACAATATTTCACCAAATCTTTTGGAAATTGAAATTACAGAAAGTCTTTTTATTGATAATCGTAAAAAGGCAATGAAACTTTTTGATTCATTCAGCAGAATCGGCGTAAAACTTGCACTTGATGATTTTGGAACCGGCTATTCATCTTTAAGTTATTTGGCTTACATTCCAGTTGAAACAGTAAAAATTGACAAGTCGATTGTTGATAATTATTTGGATGATGATCGAGGCGAATTTATAAAAAACATAGTTCGCTTAGTTCATTCGCTTAATAAAAAATTAACTGTCGAAGGAATTGAATATTCCTGGCAATATGACATTTTAAGAAAATACAACTGCGATTACATTCAAGGTTATATTTTTTCCAAACCGATTACAGCTAAAGAAGTTGAAACTTTCAGAATTTAAATTGAAAGAGAGGCAAAGAATTTTTTCATCTTTTCGGGATTTTTTTCTCCAGGAATTTTATCTTCTAAACCACTTGAAATATCTACTAATTCTGGATGAAATTTTTTGCAGAGTTCACAAACATTTTCTGGATTTAGTCCGCCTGCAAGCCACAAATGCTCTTTTGTTCCATAATTATGATTTTTGCTGTCTTGTAGGAAACGCACTTCGCCATAAGATGTAAGTTTTTGCGAAAGTTCTGTAAGATTTCCCATTTTTTCGGTTAAGGCAAAATAATGTGGAAGATTTTTTAAATTTTCTGGAACTTCATCATAAAAAATTCCGTGTATTTGGATAAAATCTAAAATTCCTTTTTGAACAAGTTCACTTGCAAATTTTGCTTCTTCACCATTTGGATTTGTAATAACCGCAACTTTAAAAGCCCTTAGTTTTGGCAGAATTTTTTGGATTTGTGTAAATTTTTCACCGTAAACATTTCTGCTAAATTCTCTTGCGAAAATAAAACCTAAAAAATCAGCGCCAAGTGAATCGGCTAGTAAAACATCTTCCGTGCGAGTAAGTCCACATATTTTTACAAGAGGCGGATTAAATTTTTTTGAAATTTTGCTGATTTGACTTTGCTGACTCAACGAGGATTTTAGTGGCTCAAGCATCACAAATCTTCTAGGCGGAAGATTTAATTTTTCTGCAAGTTCAATTAGTTTTTTCCCATATAAATTTTCTGTTTGATTTTTAAATGCTTTTACAAATTCATCCGCTTTTTTAGGATTTTTTGCGGCAAATTCTCCAAGTAAAATTCCAGAAAATCCCATAGAGGCAACTTTTTTTGCTGATTCTGCAGTTGTAATTCCACTTTCAAAAATTACGTCGTTTCCTAAAGTTTTTTTAAGCATGGCTGGAACAAGTAAATCAATGGAAAAATCACGTAAATTACGCGAATTAACGCCACAAACTACAGTTTTTGGATAAATCTTTTTTACTTCAAGAACTTTTTTTACATCTTCTAGCGTACGAACTTCACAAAAAGCACGAATTCCTAAATCAGCACATTTTTTTGTCATAGAAAGCATTTTTTCTAAAGTCAAAATTCCGCTGATTAACAAAACTGCATCCGCTCCGCACAAAAATGCAATTTCAATTTCTTTTTCATCAATTAAAAAATCTTTTCGCAAAACAGCCACATCTTGAACCGTATTGCAAACTTCAATTAAATCTTTGAGATTTCCCTTAAAAAAATTTTCTTCGGTAAGGCAGGAAATTGCTGCGGCTCCACTTTCACGATATTTTTTCGCAGTTTCAGCCGCATTCAGATTTGGAGAAATATTGCCCTTGCTTGGAGAAGCACGTTTTATTTCCAAAATCACGCCTTTTTGCGCCATAAAAACATTAACCGGACGCATTCGTTTTTTAGGAATTTCAAAACCAAAATTAAATCCACGTTTTAAAATATCTTTTTTTCGCATTTCAAGAATTTTTTCAATTACATTTTCCATAATTTTGTTTCCTTAAAATTCTAAAAACTTAAGTCCGATTTTTGTTTTACTTTACAGCGTCAAATTTGCAAGAGTTTCGTTTCTATTTATAGAAACATATTAGTCAAATCAAGTTTTTATGTCAATGTCTTAATTAAATCCAGCAGTTCTTCAACTGATTTTTTGCCAAATTCAGGCTTTTTATCACCAATCAGAAAACACTTCCATCTTCGTGCAAAACTTTAAAGTTGCGCTTTCATTTGTTCATCAATAATTTCTGTGAAGAATTTGCTTTAACTCATTTAAATATAACAAAAAATTATATTT
>CAZDAY010000163.1:0-4377 GCA_964503435.1 uncultured Treponema sp. | reverse complement strand
ATTTCGTAAACCCGGAATAACAGATTGTGAAGTTTGAGATGCAGTTTTTTGTGTTTCTGTGGAAGATTTAGATTTTTCTTCCGCAGCGGAATTTTCTGGCTCAACAAAATTATAGTCTGGATTGAAAAATTCCATTAGTTCTTCGTAAGAAATATTTTCTGATTTATTTAAATTAACTTTTCTTGCAGAATATGAAATTCTGTTCTGATTTTCTGAAGATGAAGTTTTGGTTTCAATGTTTTTGTTTTCGCAGGAAAGCAAAAGTCCCAAAAATCCAAGTGTAAAAACTAATGCAAATTTTTTCATGAAAATCTCCTGAAATTTAATTTTGATTTTTTTAGTAAGAATTTAAACTTTGTTTGTGAATTTAGTTTATATCATAAAAAGTTTTTATGGTAGCAAAATAAATTCTGACGGTTTGTAAACTTCAGAGGACTTAGCCCGTGCTGGAAGGGCGAGCGAAGCGAGTTCTGGAGCGAAGTGAAACGTAGCGGAAGAATGGAGGTCGCAATGCGAACGTAACCCTGCAAGGACGGTTTTGCAGAAAATTCTTTGTTTGCTTTTGCGTTTTTTGATTATAAGGCGATGTGCTCCTGATAAATAAAAAGAAAATCTTCTGGCTAACAGCGAATTTTCTGGCTTAACATAAAATCTTCGGTGCTAAAGGCGTGTTAATCGGAAATTACTTATAACAAAGAATTATCGGTAAAAAATATAATAACTGTTCAAAACAAAATATTTGTCATAAAATTAAAATTATGAAACCTAATAAAGATAGAATTTATTTAAATAACGATTGGAATTTTTATTCGGAATTTGATGAAAGTCTTATTCAAAAACAGCCAAAATCAAAAGTTGCAAAAAATGCGCAAATTGTTAGAATTCCGCACTCTGTTGTGCAAACTCCATACAATAGTTTTAGTGAAAATCTTTACCAGAAAATAAGTCTTTACCGCAAAGAATTTATAACTGAAGAATCATGGCAAGACAAAAAAATTCTTCTTACTGTGGAAGCGGCGGCTCACGAAGCGGAAGTTTTTTTGAATGGGAAATCGCTTTATGTTCATAACTGCGGCTATACGGCTTTTACAGTTGATTTAACGGATGAACTTTTGCCTGCAAGAAAAACTAATGTTCTGGCAATTAAAGTTAACAGCAGGGAAGATTTGGATTTTCCGCCTTTTGGTTATGTTATTGATTATATGACTTATGGTGGAATTTATCGCGATGTTTATCTGGAAATAAAAAATCCTGTTTATATAGAAGATGTTTTTATAAAAACAAAATCAAATCATTTTGAAACGCAAATTACTTTGAACACGGAGCAAAATATTGAAGGTTTTACAATTTATCAGGAAGTTGTGAACGCTGCTGGTGTTGATGTTGAACCTAGTGCAAAAATTAAAACCGGAATTAGCGGACAAAAAATTTTAACTAGTGCCAACGCTCAGCCGGTTGTTGCATGGACTCTGGAAAATCCAACACTTTATAATCTTGTGACTGAATTGAAAAATTCTAGCGGAAAAACTGTTGATAAAAAAATTGTGCGTTTTGGTTTTAGAGAAATTCGTTTTGATGAATCTGGATTTTATTTGAATAACAAAAAAATTAAATTGCGTGGTTTGAATCGTCATCAATCTTTTCCGTACGTTGGTTATGCAATGCCAAAAAATATGCAGTTTGATGATGCTGATATTTTAAAATATGAACTTGGGCTTAATTTTGTTAGAACTTCGCATTATCCGCAAAGTCAGCATTTTATTGACCGGTGTGATGAACTTGGTCTTTTGGTTTTTACAGAAATTCCCGGCTGGCAAAACGTTGGCGGTGAAAACTGGCAGAAGCAGCATCTTGAAAATATCCGCGAAATGATTTTGCAGTACAGAAATCATCCTTCCATTTTTATGTGGGGAGTTCGCGTTAACGAAAGCCAGGATTTTGATGAACTTTATTTGAAATCTAATGAAATTGCACATCAGCTTGATTCAAGTCGTCCAACTGGCGGCGTAAGGTTTTTGAAAAATTCTAATCTTCTGGAAGACGTTTACACTTATAATGATTTTAATTTTTCTGGCAAAAATGCTCCAACTGCAAAAAAAGAAGATGTTACTAAAACAAACAAGGGGTATTTGATTAGCGAATATAACGGCCACATGTTTCCTACAAAAAATTTTGATGATGAAGGGCATAGAACCGAACACGCAATTCGGCACGCGGCGGTTTTGGATTCTGTTGCTTGCGATGATAAAATTGCTGGCGCAAGTGGCTGGTGTGCTTTTGATTATAATACGCACAAGGATTTTGGAAGTGGCGACAGAATTTGCTATCACGGCGTAATGGATATGTTTAGAAATCCAAAACTGGCAGCTTATGTTTATAAGTCGCAGGTTGAAAATGATATTGCTGGCGATGTTTTGCAAGTTTCGTCTTCAATGGATATTGGCGAGTATCCTGCAAGTTCTTTAAATGATGTCTGGATTTTTACTAACGCTGATTTGGTAAAACTTTACGTGAATGGAATTTTTATTCGTGATTATACAAAAGAAGATTCGCCTTTTCCGCATTTAAAACACGGTCCGATTTATATGATTGACACTATTGGAAACAGGCTTGTTGATGAGGATAAAATTCCTGCTAAATATGCAGAGGATGTAAAATCAATTCTTCGCGCTGTTCGTCGCTATGGGCAGGACAATATTCCGAAAAACATAAAAATGAAAATTGTAAAACTTTCATTGCTTAGAGTTGCAAATATACAAAAACTCACGGAACTTTATTTTAAATACATTGCAAGCTGGGGAGGCTCGCGTCCTATTTTTAAACTGGAAGCGTATAAAAATTCAAAACTTGTAAAAAGTATTGTAAAAACTCCGGGAAATGAATTTCATCTTGAAGCAAAATGTTTAAGAACTACATTGTTTGAAGCAGAAACTTACGATGTGGCGGAAGTGCATTTAAGTTATATTGATGAAAATTCAAATGTTCAGCCTTATTGTCAGGAAGCAATTAGTCTTTCTGTGGAAGGTCCGCTTGAAATTATTGGTCCGAATATAGTTTCTTTAAAAGGCGGATTTGCTGGCGTTTACGTAAAAACTAACGGTAAAACAGGAAAGGCTTCTCTTGTAATAAAAGACTGGACTGGCAAAGAATTAAAAGTTCCGTTTACCGTAAAAAGATGAATTAAAAATTTGTCTTTTTGATTGCGGTGCGCTATGGTTTGTATGCGTACTGCACTTGCGCCAGCGGAATTTGCTTGCGCCATGTGAAATGGCGCTGGGTTAATCGAAATAATTACTTGGGCGCGGAAATCTTATGTGTGTGTTTGCTATTTTTTTGCACACTGTGGATTTTCTTCAAACCAAGTTTTCCATTCTTTTTCTACAAGTGAACAATATTTTTTCTTTGCCGAATCACTTGCAAAACTTGCCTTAAATCCATTTTTGATAAGCTGTTTTATATCTTCGAGCGAAAAATTCAAATTTTTGTAAAGGTTCCAATATTCATCAATCAGAGAAACTTTAAAAAACGTTGGATCGTCTGTGTTTACAGTTACCATAAGTCCCTTGTCATAAAATGCTTTTATTGGATGTTCTTTTATGTTTTTTACGATTGTTTTTGTGAACGTGTTGCTTGTTGGGCAAACTTCAAGTGGAATTTGAGATTTTTTTAGTTCAGCCATAAAATCTTCGCTTTGAATTGCTGTAATTCCGTGTCCGATTCTTTCTGCGTGAAGAAATTTTATAGCATCATCAATCGACGTGTAATCACAAATTTCTCCTGCGTGAACCACAACATGAAGTCCATTTTTTACAGCCTTGTCAAATACAGAAGCAAAATCTTTTGCCGGACCGGTTTTTTCATTTCCGCCCAGACCAATTCCAATAACTTCTGGATTATTTTCCTTTAAAACAGAATTTAAATTGTTCATCGCATTTTCTATGCCAAATGAACGGCTTACATCAATAAGAATTTTTACAGTTCTGCCAGTTTCTGCTTTAATTTTTTTGATATTTTTACTTACCAAATCCAATAAATCGTGAAAAGCCCAGCCTTTTTTTAAATAAGAAGTTACGCTAAAAAATGTTTCGCAATAAATTATGTTATTTTTAATAAGATATTGTTTAAAATCATCGAAAAAATAATTTAAATCGTCAATATTGTCTACATAAGACTGAATTTTTAAAAAAGAATCGAGAAATCCAGCCAAATCAGTGTACGCAAAAAGCGATTCATATTCCTGCTCGGATAAAATTTTTCCAGTACCGTTTTTGTAAACCTTTTTAATAGTTTTTTTGCTGATAACCGCTTCCTGATGAATATGAATTTCTGCTTTAGGACCAGATTTCAGTAATTTATAAAAATTCGTCTTGCTGTCAC
>CAZDAY010000162.1:0-4423 GCA_964503435.1 uncultured Treponema sp. | reverse complement strand
CGGTTTTAAATGAAAAATTTACTGAGGAATTAAAAAACTTTTTTGACAGAAAATTTTCTGTAAATCCAGAAACTGCACCTGCTGAACAGAAAAATGAAGTGCCAAAGCAGGAAGACGTGCCATTGAGCCAAAATCAAAATAAAATCAAAAACAAAAAAATTGCATTTGTGGCGGCAGTGGGCGACGTTATGCTTTCTCGTGGCGTTCAAGAAATTCTGCTGGACAAAAATCTGGGAATAAAATCAGTTTTTACAAATACGCTTCCGGTTTTACAAAGCAACGACATTACAATTTGCAATCTTGAAGGCGTTTTAACTAATTCCTGGAAAAATGCAACAAAAACTTACACTTTTAAATTTAAAAAGGAAAATCTTAAAGCTTTAAAAGACGCAGGATTTAATTATTTTATGCAAACAAATAATCATTCTTACGATTTTGGCGAGGAAGGTTTTAAAGATTCTCTTGCGGCACTAAAAGAATTTGATTGTGCAAGCAGCGGCGTGGGTTTAAATGAAGAAGAAGCAAAAAAATTTTATTATAAAACTGTGGGAAATCAAAAATTTGCAATTATTTCTGTTGGAGCGTTTCCGGTTGAACGAAGCGGATTTGACGGAAAAAAAACGGCAACTGCAACGACTGAGCGAGCGGGAATTCTTTGGCAAAGTGATGAAATTTTAAAAGCGGTAAAACTTGAGGCGGAAAGCGGAAATATTGTAATTGTAAATGTTCACGGCGGAGAAGAATATAATTTTAAGCCAAATGCCAGCCAGAAAAAATTTTATGAAAGTTTGATTGATTGTGGAGCGAGCGTTGTTTTCGGAAGTCATCCACATGTTTTGCAGCCGACTGAATTCTATAAAAATGGCCTGATTGTTTACAGTTTAGGAAATTTTATTTTTAACGGAATGGAAGATATGAAAGGTGCCACAGAAAGCGAAATTGTACGTTTAGGATTTTACGACAAAAAAATTGCTTACGTAGAACAGTTTCCTTGTAAAATTGATTTTAAAACTGTCAAATTAGATGAATTTTGAAATTTGCTTAGTGAACAAAAGGAGCAATGCAATGTAGCAGGGGTTCTTGCCGAAAGTGTTTTGTTTCTTAATTAACTGTATTCTTTAGTTTTTAAATTCAATACAATTTTGCCAGAAAATAAAGTTTTTATTTACAAAATACTGTTTTTTTGCTAAGTTATTCGCTATGAGTAGATGTTTTGCAATGTTAAAACCTGGCGTAATAAATCGTCGCCTGGTGGGTGAGGTTATTGAGCGCCTCGAAAAGAAAGGGTTAAAAATTGTTGGTTTAAAAATGCTTGTTGTAAGCAAGGAAATTGCTGAAGAACATTATGCAGAGCACAAAGGAAAACCATTTTATACAGAATTAGTTGATTATATTACCAGCGGCCCAGTTATTGCTTTAGTTTTGCAGGCTGATGATTGTGTTACCTTGGTTAGAAAACTGTGTGGTTCTACAAAGCCTTCTGAAGCACTGCCGGGAACAATTCGTGGTGATTACTGTTCACATACAGCACACAATATTATTCACGCTTCTGACAGTGATGAAAGTGCAGAACGCGAAATTGCTTTGTGGTTTAAGGAAAGCGAAATTATTGATTGGAATGACAGTTGCCAGCATTGGTACTAGAATTTGCTTGTGATAAATTTTTAATTTTTTGAAATAAGATGCGGCTTTTTAGTTGCATCTTTTTTTTTATGGCACACAGTTTTAAGAACTGTTATACTAAAATCATGAATGAACAGGAACAAATTTTGTTTATGCAGATTCGTCTTCTCAGAATGTCAGCAGAAAAATTTGATTTATCACTAAAAGAGGCGGCTGAATTATTTGAAAAATTTGATGTTCTAAAATATATTCACAAAGGTTTTGGAATTTTCCATGTAGAAGGTGATGACGCAGTTTTTGAAGATGTAAAAAAATATTTAAAGTCAAAAGGTGCTGCTGTATGAAAAAACTAGAAGAAAACTTGATTTTGTATCACGGAAGTTATTGTGTTGTGGAAAATCCAGATTTAAAAAAATGTTCATTTTATAAAGATTTTGGACAAGGTTTTTATCTTACAAGTTCAAAAATACAAGCAAAAAGTTTTGCAAAAATTTCAGCAACAAAGGCAAGGGCAAATGAAATCTTACGATGTTATTTCTGGAAAAATTGCAAATGACAATACGAATGCAACAATTATAGCATACATGGGAAATGTTTTTGGTAAAATGGAAAGTGAAAGTGCTGCAAAAATGTGTATAAATCTTTTACTTCCAGAACGTTTGCAAGATCAATTTTGTTTTAGAACTCAGAAAGCAATTTCAAAACTTAAATTTTTGAAAAGTGAAAGACTTGCAATGGACTAGTATATGAAAAATGAAAAAATTTTATTTGCAATGGATTTAGCAACTCTTCTGACTGTACAAGAACTTGCTTTGCAGACAAAAAAATCAGAAGAAGAAACTTTAATTTCCTTTATGAAATCAAAAACCGCAAAAATGCTTTATGACAATTCTACAAAACTTTGGTGGAATTCGCCGGCTTCTGCTGTGGAAGAATATATAAAAGAAAATTCACTTATTGAAAATCAATGCCTACTAGGTTAAAATTGCAATATTATGGAAAAAACAAATGTTGGAATTATTGGGGCTGGTGCTTGGGGAACTGCGCTGGGAACTGCTCTTGCTCGTGGTGGAAATAATGTTGAACTTTGGGCTTTAGAAGATGATGTGGTTGAATCAATAAATAAGAATCACGAAAATAAACGTTATCTTCCATCTTATCAGTTAGAAAAAAATCTTTGTGCGAGTTCTGATATTAAAAAAGTTGCACTGAACAAGGATTTTTTAATTTTGGCAAGTCCGTCGCTTTATTTGGCGTCTACTGTAAAACAATTTATTGATGTTCCGAATATTCAAAATGGACAGACAATTATTGGTGCTTTGACCAAAGGTTTTGTGCCTTCAAAAAATCAAGAGATTGAACTGCCGCATTTTGTGCTTGAAACGATTGAAAATGAACTTCCGCCGTCTTATAAAAATTCTACTGTTTACATTGCTGGCCCAAGTCATGCTGAAGAAGTTGCTATGGGAAAAATTACGGGGCTTGTGAGTGCAAGTAATCATCACAGAAATGCTGTTCGCGTTAGAGATTTGCTTCGTTCAAATAGAATGCTTATGGCTTACGCAAGTTTTGATGTGATTGGCGTTCAGGTTTGTGCAGCGGTTAAGAATGTTATTGCGAATGTTTACGGCATGCTGGATGCTTTGTCTGAAACCAGTGATATTTTTGGTGATAATACTGAAAGTCTTTTGATGGCGGCTGGTCTTAACGAAATTCAGGCGATTGGATTTGCGATGGGCTCAACTGAACCTAGAACTTTTACTTCGATTAGTGGTGTGGGCGATTTAGATGTTACCTGTAAGTCAAAATATGGGCGAAACCGTCGCTTTGGTCAGGATTTAATAAAAACTGATATGCTTAGTCGTTTTAAAAATCTTGATGATTTGATTTCAAATGTAAAAATTGTTGGATATTTGCCAGAAGGTGCGATTGCCTGCAAGTACGTTCACAATATTGCCAAAATTAAAAATTTGAAACTGCCGATTTGTGATGCACTTTACAAAATTTTGAACAAGGAAATGACGCCGCAGGAATGTTTACAGTCGCTTATAAATCGCGATAATATGCGCTGATTTTTCGACATCGTGTCGGTTACGAGAATTTTCGCTCTGCAAAAATTCTCAAAGTCTTTGCAGTTTTACTCAGGCCTCCTTGTTTGCATCTTATGTAAAAATTTAAACGACTTAGCCCCGATTGTAAGGGCGAGCGTAGCGAGTTCTGTAGCAAAGCGGAAGAATGGAGGCGATGAGCCGTAACCCTGAAAAGCGGGTAATGTTTGGGGGCAAATTGTTAGCACGAAAATCCCATAAAATTGTAAAAATTTAAACGTGCTCCAAATAAAAAATAGAAAACAAATTCCAAATAGTCGACTGGGCGGTTGCTGAGTTTATTGAGTACACCAAGCACTTAGGAATGACAGTTTTAAACAGGAGAATTAAATGTTAGAAAAAATTACTGGAACTTTTAGCAGCATAATCAAAACTATCAGCGGAAATAACAAAATTTCTGAAAAAAATATTGAAGATAGCGTTGAACAAATTAAAATGGCACTGCTCGAAGCGGACGTTAATATTCGGGTTGTGCGTAGATTTGTAAACAGTACGGTTGAAGAAGCGAAGGGAGAAAAGGTTTTAAAGTCGGTTAATCCTGGACAGCAGTTTGTTAAAATTATTTATGACAAAATTGTTGCGATGCTGGGCGACAAAAAAACTGATCTTGCGCTCAAAGGTCCGGATACTCAAAGTATTATTTTGCTTTTGGGTCTTCAAGGTGCTGGAAAAACTACCGCTGCACATAAACT
>CAZDAY010000161.1:0-4465 GCA_964503435.1 uncultured Treponema sp. | reverse complement strand
ATTTTATGTTTATTTTTCAAGAGAGGGTTTATGAAACGTTTTTTACTTACGATTTGTGCAACGTGCCTTTTAACAGCATCAATTTTTTCACAGGAAAATTTCCCAAATAATTCTGAAAATGATACAAATTTTTCTTTTGTGCAGACGGTTAGAGGCGATCAATACTTGAAAATTTCACTTGCACCAATTTTTCCATTAAATTTCCCGGATTTTCCAAGTCTTTTTGTGAAGGATGCGCATCAGTTGAGCATTGGCGGAATAGGAACCATTGGTTATCATTATTTTTTAAACAAATATCTTGCAGTTGGCGGTGATATAGGATTTGGATTTAATGTAACAATAGGAAGCCATGTATTTAATTATGTTCCGATAATTGCAACACTTACTTTTCAGCCGGCATTCCAAAAGTTTGAATTTCCAATCACTTTAGGCGTAGGTTTTGCATGGGAATCTTACAGCAATCACAATTATTTTCCCGGTTTAGTTGTAAAACCTGAATTTGGTGTTCATTATCGTCTGGCACAAAACTGGTCTGTTGGTGGCGATATTGCTTATATGTTTATGCCTCAGTTTATGAAAATTCACAAAGACAGAAACACTGGTTCTTATGGCACAGAAAATATTATGGGACACTTTGCCCTTATTTCTATAAGTGCCCGCTATTATTTTTAATTTTGGAATTTTAGGATTTTATGATGAAAAATTTTATGATAAAAAAAATATTTAAAACATTTTTTGCGATTACAACTGCATTTTTTTCGTTTTTTTTTAGTTCTTGTTATGAAGATTTATATGGAAGAATTAACGAAGAAGTTCCGCTTGAAAAAAATGGAATTTCTGGAAACACTACATCTTTTACTCGCTGCGGAAATTATATCTGGCATTCTAACGGAAATCTTTATTTTAAGACAAATCAACAATCTTCTGTTTATTATAAGCAGACTGGCGAATACAACAAACAATGGCAAAAAGCACAAGTTCCTTCAGTTGCCAATAGAGAAAATTACATTGTAAAACCTACAGCGAATTTTATTGTTGCTGACGATAAAAATCTTTATATGATTGTTTATGTTTGGTACGAAAATTCCCGTGGTGAAAATGATATAAAAAGCAAGCATATTTATACAACGCCAATTACTTCTTCAACAAATGCTGCTGAAATTAAAGCAGAGGATTGGTCTGAAATTGATGTAAGTGCAATCTGTGGCACAAACAATATAAATCCATCTAATGCGCGCTATAATTCAATACAAATTATTTTTGATAATCAGGCGGTTAATGACGCAAAGCGCAAAGCTTACGCTCGAATTTACAACAAAAATTCTGGAACGTATAAGGTTTATCTTCTTAAAGGAAGTTCTGCTCTTAGTTTAGCAGATGAAATAACTGAAAATGGTGCTGGAAGTTCAACAATAAGTGCTGTTTACTTTCCAAAAGATGACAAAACTTATTTTAGCGACTATTACGCAATGGCTGCAAACAACGACTACATTTATTATTCAACTTCAAAAACAGTTTCAAATAATGTAAGTTCATCTTCTGTTATTTATTACGCTAATTCTTACGACAACACAAAAGGTTTTACAAAAGATGGCTTATCTCCTACTTCGGTTTCTTTAGATGCTGGCGGAATTCTTTCGATTGGACTTACATCAAATTATATTTTGCTTGGAACAACCTCTGGCTTAAAACACGTTTTCTTAAATGACAGTGTACCTTCTTCAAATATTTCAAATTTTTCAAGCGGAAACAATGGCGGTTCAATCATTTCAGAATATGTGTTTAAAGTTTTTATACTCGACCCAACAAAGCAAGACGACACAAGGTCTGTAGCAAACGGAACTGATGAATATTGTGTATCTTCAATTTACGGTTCAATTTCAAGTTCTTCTGATGCATTTGAAGAAACTGGACTTTATGCATATTATCCTGGACGCGGAACATGGAACAGAGACGGAACTACTGACGAAGCAACTGGCGGTAATTAAAAAAAATAAAAATCATGGCGGATTTATTTGATACTGTTTCAAATTCTCACGAACCTCTTGCCGCAAGAATGCGCCCCAGAAACTTAGATGAATACATTGGGCAGGAACACATTGTTGGCAAAGGAAGACTTTTGAGACGTGCCATTGCCGCCGATCAGTTAAGTTCAGTAATTTTTTATGGGCCACCAGGAACTGGAAAAACTACGCTGGCTCGCGTTATTGCAAACCATACGAGTTCAGCTTTTATTACATTGAATGCAGTTCTTACAGGCGTGGCTGACATAAGAAACGCAATTTCTCAAGCAGAAAATCAAAAAAAATTATACAGCAGAAAAACAATTCTTTTTGTTGATGAAGTTCACCGCTGGAACAAAAGCCAGCAAGACGCACTTTTGCCCTGGGTTGAAAACGGAACCATAATTTTAATTGGTGCAACCACAGAAAATCCGTTTTTTGAAGTAAACAGAGCACTTGTTAGTCGCTCAAGAGTTTTTCAGTTAAAACAGTTAGACTTTCAGGATTTACTGGATATCGCAAATCAATCCCTTAGCGACAAAGAACGCGGTTATGGAAATTACAAGGTCAAATTTGAAAATGGGGCGCTTGAACATTTGGTGCAAACTGCAAACGGCGATGCCCGCTCACTTTTAAATGCCTTAGAACTTGCTGTAGAAACCACGCCACAAAAATGGGCACCAAACGAAAATCCTCCAGTTCCGCCTTATGACACAGAAATTTTTATCAGCAAAGAAACCGCTGAAGAATCAATTCAAAAAAAAGTTGTTCTGTACGACAGAGACGGAGATTATCACTACGACATAATCAGTGCATTTATAAAAAGTTTACGTGGCAGAGATCCAGACGCAGCGTGTTATTGGCTTGCCCGAATGGTTAGAGCCGGAGAAGATCCACATTTTATTTTTAGAAGAATGTTGATTAGCGCTTGCGAAGACACAGGACTTGCCGACCCCTTTGCAATTTCAGTTGTTGCAAGTTGCGCTCAGGCGTTTGACAGAGTTGGTTTGCCAGAAGGCAGATATTTTCTGGCACATGCCGCACTTTATCTTTCCACAGCGCCAAAATCAAACAGTTCAATGGCGTTTTTTGACGCGCTTAAAGCCGTAGAAAAACAAGATGCAGAAGTTCCAAATCACTTAAAAGATACAAACCGAGATTCAGAAAGTTTTGGACACGGAACAGGTTATCTTTATCCGCACGCATATCGCGATCATTGGGTTGCACAGCAATATTTGCCCGACACTTTAATCGGAAAAGTCTTTTATACGCCGTCAAATCAAGGTTATGAAGCAAAAATAAAAGAAGATGTTTTAAGTCGCAGAGAAATTCAAATTGCAGCAATTCTGGAAAAAAATGAATTTGCAAAGGATGAAGAAAATCCAATTAACGAATGGTGGGACACTGGCCATTTTCATGGATTTACAAAAACGCAGGAAAATTTAACTTTTTCACCAAACGATAAATACAAAGAAGATGTTTTAGACAACGCAGAAAAACATTGGCGCTCAAGACTTGATTCTAACAAAGCAGAAATTCTTCTGTTAATCAGAAACGAAATTACGCAAGCAGCACAAATTTTGCGCCATTACAGAAATTTGATTGTTGGTGCAGATGACGGACTTTTACTCTATGACATTATGCGAAAATCTCCGGAAGGAATTACCTGCGGACTTTGTCGTAAGCAAGCAAGCATAAATGTTTTAAGCCAGTACGCTTCAACCTTAGATGATTTGGATAAGCCACATCTTGCGCTTTTGCCAGAAGGAAATATTTTTGAAAATGAAAATCTTTTAAAAGCAGGTAAATTGTTCGACATAAGTTTTGACAGAATTTTTTTCAGAGACGTTTTCGCTTCTTTAGACGACATAAAAACTTGTGTAAATTTAATTGACTCGCTTTTTAAAAATGAAATTTTAGATAAAGATGCAAGGCTTATTTTTTCACAAAGGATTCCTCGCCATGGACAAAAAATTTCGCAGTTAATAAAAGAGCAAATTCTTGATGAACAGAAACTGGAAGAAAATCCGCAAATCAAAAACATTCTAAATAAATTTGAAGATTTTGAAAAAGAATTTTTCACTGATGCAGCAAATCCTCTGTTTTCTTTTACATCAAAAACCATAAAAGCCGCCCTTGAAAATGAACAAAATTCTGTAAACGCAAAAAAAATTCTTTTAACAGAAAAACGTCGCTTAAGTCATGAAGACATTGAAAAGTGGTTCAGCAAAAATTCTTCTTACGGAAATGCTTTGAGACAAAAACTTGACGAGCAGGAAATTTCAGTTTTCACAAAACTCTTAGAAGAAAATTGCAAAAAAAAATTGTTTAATTGGTCTTACGAAAATGTATTTATTTGTGTTTCAAAAAATCCGCAGTAAAACAAATCAAAAAATTTCAACAAAACTTTTTAAATGATATTTTCAATTTCTCTTGTAGATTTACGCTTTTGAAGTTAAAAT
>CAZDAY010000160.1:0-4477 GCA_964503435.1 uncultured Treponema sp. | reverse complement strand
GCCCTCATTGCTTTTCGATGAATGCGATTTCCTCGTCGGAAAGTCCATAAAGTTGGTAAACAAACTTTTCAATATTATCATCTTCTTTTGAAGAAACAATCTTTTGTTGCAAGTCGCTGTTTATGAATTCTGGAATAGGAAGTTTTTGTGTTGGAGCGAATTTTTTGACTTCGACTTTCTTTGCGCACTTCCGCTGTTCGCTTCATTCTCTGCAAAAAATTTGCAGAGAACGCCGTTGGCGGTGCTACAATCAAGGCTATGTTTTTCTTCAAGAAAGGGTCAGTCAATTTCTAACGACTGTGAATTAACAAAGGGGCGGGTGGCAAAAGCCACCCGCCCCTCTTACTTAAGAGAATATTTCGTACTTGCAAAAAAGCCTAGCCCGTGCTGGAAGGGCGAGCGAAAGCGAGTTCTCTGCAAAAGAAAGTCTTTGTTTTGTAAACTTTTGATATTTATTGGTGAAACATATTTTTTTAACTTGTTCAAAACGACAATATTTTTGCAGAGAATGGAGTGAAAACGTAACCCTGCAAGGACGGTCGAAGTAACAAAATATGCTCCAAATTAGAACAAAATCCTGCAATTCTCATAATCTACATAATCTACACGATGTCGACAGTTTCTAAAAAAATCATTATACTCTTGAATTATGAGTGAACATAAAACTGTAAATCAAGAGACGCTTGAAGCGTTATTGTATCTTTCAAGACTTTCTCCAGAAAGCACAGATATGACAACCTTAAAAAAACAGGTTGATGAAATTCTTGGATACTTTGAAATTCTTTCAAAATATGACGATAGTGAAAATCCTTACGATGCTTATCCAAGTACAAAGGCTGAAAATTTGCGTGAAGACAATGTTGTTCAGGGGCTTGATATTCGTGATGTAAAAAATATTAACAAAGATTATTTTATGGACGGATATTTTCAAGTTCCTAAGGTTTTGGGCGAGGGTGCATAAAGTTTTAGTTTTGCGGAAAAATATTGCGCTTAAAGAAAATCAATCAAAATAAAAATGGAAAATATTATGTATACAATCAACGAAACTGTAAACGCTCTTAAAGAAGGCAAAATCTCAAGTGAAGAACTTGTAAAAAAATCAGTTGATGCTTTTGAATCAGACAAAAAATCAGAATTGCCGCTGAATGCTTTTCTTGAAATTTATGATGATGTTCTTGAAAAGGCTAAATCTGCTGACCTTGAAATTTCTGAAGCACGAAAAAATGGAACTCTGGATGAACTTTTTGCTCAAAAACCATTGCTCGGTTTGCCATTTGCGAACAAAGACAATATTTCTGTTAAAGGAAAACGCTTAACTTGTTCTAGCAAAATTTTGCAAGGTTATGTTGCGCCTTACAACGCGACTGTTATTTCTAGGCTTGTTGCCGCTGGTGCAATTCCGCTTGGAAGATGCAATCAGGATGAATTTGCAATGGGCTCTTCAACTGAATATTCTATTTACGGTCCAACACGCAATCCTATCAACAGAGAATATGTTTCTGGCGGTTCGTCTGGTGGTTCAACTGCGGCTGTTGCTGCGAATCAGGCTTTGTTTGGTTTGGGCACTGAAACTGGCGGTTCGGTTCGCTTGCCTGCAAGTTATTGTGGCGTTTACGGATTAAAGCCGACTTATGGCGTTCTTTCGCGCTGGGGCGTTGTTGCTTACGGTTCGTCGCTCGATCAGGTTGGAATTATTGGTCATACTCCGGCGGACATTGCTCTGCCTTTGAGCGTTATGGCTGGACTTGATTTTTATGATGACACGAGTGCTGCTCTTCCAAATGCGGCTTCTCTGGCAAATTTAAAATCTTATTCAGCACAAGAAATCAGTAAAATGAAAATCGCTGTTCCTAAGCAATTTTTGGAAACTAAAGGAATGGACAGTGATGTAAGTGCAGTTTTTGAAAATGTAAAAAACTGGTTTGCCGAAAAAGGTGCGAAACTCGAAGTTGTAGATTTGCCAATTTTAGACGCTTCTATTGCAAGTTATTACGTTCTTGCACTTTCTGAAGCAGCGTCGAATTTGAGCCGATTTGATGGAATCCGCTATGGTGCGCGTGTTGACAATGGTCACGGTTATGATGAACTTTTCAAAGACACACGTTCTGAAGGTTTTGGTCCTGAAGTTAAGCGCAGAATTATTATTGGAAATTATGTTTTGTCGGAGCAGTTTTCTGGCTCAACTTATAAAAAAGGAATGTCAGTTCGCGCCCGTATTCAAAGGGAAGTGGCTAAAGTTTTTGAATCTTATGATTTGATTTTGTGTCCTACTTGCCCGACTCCGGCGTTTAAACTTGGCCAAAAATATGACGATCCTCTTTCAATGTATTTAAGTGATTTGTTTACAACCTTTGTGAATTTGGCTCGAATCCCTTCAATCAGCGTTCCTGCCGGTTTTACAAGCGAGGCAAATGGAAAAATGCCAGTTGGAATTCAGTTTGCAGGAAAAATGTTTGACGAAGAAAAAATTCTGCGGCTTGCGCAAAATTGGGAAGAAGATCATCCTCTTTGTGGTGTTCCAGTAAAATAAAAAAAACGGCGGTTGTACTCGCAACGAAGTTTCTAGCGGCAATGTCGAAACCACAAAGTCTTAAACTTTCTAGCGAGTTCTTTCTTGCGATTTAGAAAATCCACAGACTGTTATTAGGAGAAAAAAATGGCTATTGATAAATGGGAAATTGTTATTGGATGCGAAATCCACACTCAGCTTTTAACAAAAACAAAGGCGTTTTGTGCCTGCGAAAATAAATACGGCGGAATCCCAAACACAAGAGTTTGTCCGGTTTGTTTAGGTTTACCTGGAGCACTTCCTCGCATTTCCAAAGGTTATGTTGAACTTGGTGCAGTTGCCGGACACGCATTAAATTGTCAAATTGCAAAGTTCACAAAATTTGACCGCAAACATTATTTTTATCCAGACTTAACAAAGGGTTATCAGATTACACAATACGATATTCCACTTTGTACAAACGGATTTGTTGATTTGCCTCTTCACAAATATCCAAAAGAACAGCAGTTTGGCGGCGAAAAATGTCGTACTAAGAATTTTATTGGCGAAGATTGCATTCTTGAAGACGGAAAATATCGTCGTGTTCGCATAGAAAGAATTCACCTGGAAGAAGACGTAGGAAAATCTCTTCACTTGCAAGGTTCACATTCTTACATTGATTATAATCGTTCTGGAACACCTTTAATCGAAATTGTTACAAAGCCTGATATGACAAGCCCGGAAGAAGCGGCGCTGTTTATGGAAACTGTTCAGGAAATTTTGCGCTACGTAAAAGTAACAAATGGAAATCTCGAAGAAGGAAATATGAGATGTGATGCAAACTTGAATTTAAATATTTGGGAAAATGGCAAAGAATATCACACTCCAATCAGCGAAATAAAAAATTTGAATTCGTTTAAGGCGATTAGGGAAGCCTGCACTTACGAAGCGGAGCGTCAGTTAAAAGAATTTCAAGAAGACCGCCAGGAATTTGTTGCAGGTTATAAAAATACAATGAACTGGGACGAAGAACATGGCAAAACTCAAGTAATGCGAACAAAAAATTCCTTTGTTGATTACAGATTTGTAGTTGAACCGGACATTAAACCTTTTAGCGTAAGCGACGAACTTATTCAAAACGCACATTCTAAGGTTGGTGAACTTCCAGAAGCAAAAAGAACTCGTCTTAAAAAAGAATATGGTTTAAGTGATTTTGATGTTGAAACTTTAACTACTTCGCGAGATTTGGCGGTTTGGTTTGAAGAAGCGGCAAAAAATGCAAAGGATGTAAAAAAAGTTGCTAACTGGATTCTTGCTGAACTTTTAGCTGTTTTAAATGAACAGAAAAAAACTATTACTGATGTTTCAATTTCTCCTGCTCACATAACTGAACTTGTAAATGCGATTTCTGACAAAAAAATCAACAGTGCACAGGGAAAAACTGTATTTGCAAAAATGCTTGAAACTAACAAAATGCCATCTCAAATCATCAAAGAAGAAGGAATGGAAACTGTTCAAGATTCTGGCGCCATAGAAGCGGTTGTTGACAAGGTGATTGAACAAAATCCAAAAGCGGTTGCTGATTTTAAAAATGGAAAAACAAATGTTGTTGGCTGGCTTATGGGACAGGTTATGAAGGCGAGTGGTGGAAAAGTAAATCCAAAAACTGCCACAGAACTTGTTGCAAAAAAACTTTCTTCTTTGTAGTTGTCATTTCAAACTGGATTGAAAAAAATTTATGGATAAAGAAAAATTTGCGCTGGAAATATTTAAACGTTATGGAAATGTAAAGCGGGCAAGAAATTGTTTTTTGTACACAGCGAAAAATGTTCGCTTAACTGATTTGTACCAGGAAGATGGGCGTGCGATTTTAGGCTGGGGCGGTTCTAGTGCATTTACTATGTTTAAAAATGCTTTGGGACGAGGTGCGAACGGTTCGTTTTTTACGGATTATTCTTATCGGATGGAAAAAGCTCTTAGTACACTTCT
>CAZDAY010000159.1:0-4494 GCA_964503435.1 uncultured Treponema sp. | reverse complement strand
CGTTAAAAAGTATACTAACAGCTTCTTTTATCTGAATTATTGTAGCTTTTGGTGCAACAATAAAAGTATATTTATTTTGTTCACGAAGAGCTGTTGCTTTTTCAGAAAGAACTGGTTCAATAAGAACATCTTCAAAGTTCATTATTTAACCTCCTTATTTTCTGCATAAAATTCTGAAAGATTTTTTGCAGCACCTTCAAGCATAATTACTTTTCTTGCATAAAATAAATCATGTGCACGAAGTCTGTTATAAGACAAGAAATGAACATTTGGAAGATTTCGACCTGCACGCTTAATCAATTCATCATCGTCTTTAAGAAGAATAACTGTTCTTTCTCCAGCTGTGAAATTTTTAAGGATTTTTACAAGATCCTTTGTTTTTCCACTTTCAATAGAAAAATCTTCTACAACAGTTAATCTATCTGCTTGTGATTGAAGACTTAAAATAGACTTCATTGCAAGACGCTTTGCTTTTTTTGGCATTGAATAACTATAATCACGTGGTTTTGGTCCAAAAATTGTACCGCCGCCAACGTTAATTGGTGACTTTTTATCACCACGACGTGCGTTTCCTGTTCCCTTCTGCTTATAAGGTTTGGCATTGCTACCATGAACTTCAGAACGTGTTTTTGTGCAAGCTGTTCCTACGCGTTTATTTGCTAATTCGTTTGTGATGGCATAATAGATAACATCTTCGTTAACCGGAAGTCCGAATACTTTATCATCAAGATTAATAGTCCTGAGTTCTTTACCATCGATTGAATAGACTTTCTTTTCCATACTAACTATTCCTCGACCTTATTTCTTAACTGCAGCCTTAACGATGAGTGTGCAATTTCTAGTTCCAGGAACTGCTCCACGAACCATCAAAACCTTGAGCTCAGGGTCAACTTTAACAATCTTAAGATTCTGAACTGTAACGCGATCAAAACCCATATGACCTGGCATCTTAACATTTTTAAGACAGTGTCCAGGAGTTGTACAACATCCAGTTCCACCAGCTTCTCTATGGAATTTAGAACCGTGAGTAGCTCTTCCTCCATGGAAACCCCAGCGCTTCATTACACCCTGAAATCCCTTTCCCTTAGATGTAGCTGTTACATCTACAAAACGGATTTTATCAAACAACTCAACACCAATTTGATCGCCAATTTTTACATCACCGTCAAAATCACGGAATTCTTTCAACTGACGCTTTGGTGAAATTCCTTCAGGAAACTGCTTTGCATAAACTTTTTTTGCCTTGTTTTCCTTCATATCAGTCAAACCAAGAACAACTGCGTTATAGCCGCACTTTTCCTCTGTTTTTGTAGCAACAACTGTGTTTGGCTCGACTTGGATCACGGTTACTGGTACCAGATTGCCGTTTTCATCGAAAACCTGAGTCATTCCTACTTTTTTTGCTATCAGACCTTTCATCTGAATCTCCTGTTTGAAAGCTAAAATAAATCTGCTTTCTTTTTTTTATCCGGCCGCCATCCCAGATCCATAGGACCGATACCGTTTAATTTACAGTAATTCGAAACCCTAAATTACTGTTTAATTTCTACGTCAACACCTGCAGGTAATTCCAACTTCATAAGCGAATTCATCACTTCTTCACTTGGGTCAAAAATATCAATAAGACGTTTATGTGTTCTCTTTTCAAATTGTTCACGTGATTTTTTATTTACAAAAGGTGAACGAAGAACTGTAACTTTACTGATTCTAGTTGGAAGAGGGATTGGTCCCGAAACTTTTGCTCCAGCTTTTTGAACCTGCTGAACAATGTCTTTTGCACTTTGATCGATAAGAGCAACGTCAAAAGCACGAAGTCTTACACGAATCTTGCCGTTTGCCATCATTTTCTCCTAAAAGGGTAGAGAAATAATTTTCCCTACCCTTATTAAATCTAATCGCTAGTTTAATAAACTATTCAAGAATCTTTGTTACCTGACCAGAAGCGATTGTACGACCGCCTTCACGAATAGCAAGTTTAAGACCTTCATCCATAGCGATTGGGTGAATAAGTTCACCGATAATCTTAACGTTATCACCTGGTTTTACCATGTCTGTTCCTGCTTCAAGTTCAACAGTACCTGTAATATCTGTTGTTCTGAAGTAGAACTGAGGACGATAACCAGAGAAGAATGGAGAATGGCGTCCACCTTCTTCTTTTGAAAGAACATAAAGCTGAGCTTCGAATTTTGTGTGTGGCTGAATTGATTTTGGAGCAGCCAAAACCTGACCACGAACAACATCTTTCTTTTCAATACCACGAAGAAGAATACCAGCGTTATCTCCAGCCATACCTTCATTAAGTGTTTTATTGAACATTTCAATACCAGTAACTGTAGAAGACTGAGTTGGACGAATACCAACGATTTCTACAGCATCACCTAAATGGATAACACCACGTTCAATACGACCAGTAACAACTGTACCACGACCAGTAATTGTAAAGATGTCTTCAATAGGCATCAAGAATGGTTTTTGATCATCACGAATAGGATCATCAAACCAACTATCCATTGCAGAAAGCAATTCTTCAATACACTGTGTATTTGCAGGATCATCAGATGCATTCAAAGCTTTGAAAGCTGAACCTTTAATGATTGGTGTATCTGGTGAGAAACCATAACTTGCAACTGTATCCTTAACTTCTTCTTCTACTAATTCAAGAAGATCTGGATCATCAACAAGGTCAACTTTGTTCAAGAATACGATAATCTTTGGAACACCTACCTGACGAGCAAGCAACAAGTGTTCTTTTGTTTGAGGCATAACTGAATCTGGAGCAGAAACAACAAGAATTGCACCGTCCATCTGAGCTGCACCAGTAATCATGTTTTTGATATAGTCAGCATGTCCAGGACAGTCAATATGTGCATAGTGACGTTTATCTGACTGATATTCCAAGTGACGAGAGTTGATTGTAATACCACGAGCTTTTTCCTCTGGAGCATTATCAATTTCATCGTACTTCAAAAGCTTATCACCATATTTTTTAGCACAATATGATGTGATAGCCGCAGACAAAGTTGTCTTACCATGGTCAACGTGACCGATAGTACCAACGTTCATGTGAGGTTTAGTTCTGTTGAACTCTTCCTTAGCCATGATTTTTCTCCTTACCCACAAGCAAAAAACAAACTTTGGGCATATTTTTATTTTATGTGTTGCACTTTAAGCCAGAAAATGTTACTCCTAAAAGGTTTATAACACTTTCGCATACACACTTTAACCAATTTATTATAGAGATGATTTTTTATACGGATAAGACTTAGCAAATCCTGTTTCATCATTTTCGAAGCAGTCGGTCTTAAATCCACCTAACATCATCTATAAAAGAAAGATTTGATAAACAAATCTATGATAACTGGTCTGGCATTTTAGGACCCTTTATTTCGTTTACTTTGCGTAAACTATAAGTCAGAATCCTGAGCAGCTTAATCTACAAGTTAATCAACGACTAACTTAAGCAAACACAGGTGCAGAACATCTGAAAAATGTTTAGGAAACAACATTTAACTTTACGACTTCTGCCAAACAACTTCCTAATTGTTCGTCTAACTTCAAAGAACCTATGCTGCATATAGATGCAGACACACCCACTAAGGGATTATTTGTAAAAGAATATATAACTTTTAAAAAATAGTTTCAAGTAAAAACTTTAGAAATTTAACAAAATTTATAAAGTTTTTGTAAGAACATTCAATAATTTTGCGTTTTTAATTTGCGTTTTAAATCAAGAAAAATCAGCATAAAATTTAACACTTCCAATCATAAAAAAATCCGCCCAAAACTGAGCGGACTTAATTTAAAGTTATTTAATAGAAGTAAATCTACCAGCGGAAATGAGAGAATGCTTTGTTTGCTTCTGCCATTTTATGTGTATCTTCCTTCTTCTTGTATGCAGAACCTGTGTTGTTAAATGCATCATAGAGTTCAGCAGCAAGAGTTTCTGCCATTCCATGACCAGATCTTGAACGAGCAGCTGTAATCATCCATCTCATTGCAAGAGCTTCACGACGAGTTTCTCTAATTTCAACAGGAACCTGATAAGTAGCTCCACCAACACGTCGGCTTTTTACTTCAACTAAAGGTTTTACATTATCAATCGCTTTCAAAAATACTTCGAGAGGATCTTTTTCTGTTTTAGCCTTAAGTTTGTCAAATGCTTCATAAACAATTCTCTGACAAGTTGCTTTTTTGCCATCAAGCATCATTCTTGTAACAAATTTAGAAACAACAACACTGTTATATCTTTCATCAGGCATAACAGGACGATTTACTGATTTCTTATGTCTTCCCATAATTACACTCTCCTAAAATTATGCCTTTGGCTTTTTAGCGCCATATTTTGAACGACCACGTTTACGTCCATCTACTCCGAGAGTATCTTTTGTACCGCGGATAATGTGATAACGAACACCAGGAAGATCCTTTACACGTCCACCACGAACAAGAACAACTGAGTGTTCCTGCAAGTTATGTCCAATTCCTGGAATATAC
>CAZDAY010000158.1:0-4518 GCA_964503435.1 uncultured Treponema sp. | reverse complement strand
GCCTGTAAACATTACGTTTTCAATTTTAAAAGCCATGCTATCTGAAGAATGTCCTATACAAGGGAAGTTTTGTGAGCGACGATTTTATTTACAACAGACACGGGTATAATGCTCACGATTACAAAGCTAAGGATTTGGCGAATTTTTTTACTCAGGCGGAATTGCAGAATTTTAAATTAAATCGAAATGAAATGCTTTTAAAAGAAATTCTTTTGTACAACGGTTTGATTGTTGAAAATAATTCTGGAACTTACAGTGAAGGAAAGGGCGCTGTAATTTCAATTTCAAGAGAATCGCCAGAATATTTGCGCTGGAGACTTTTGGCTCACGAAGCATGGCATGGAATTTATTTTACTGATGAAAATTTTAGAAATGCGGTTGCGGCACTTTATAATATGTTTGATGAAGAATCTTTGGAATTTATAAAAATTTATTGGAAAACTCAACCTGGACTTGAATACGATATTAGCGATGAATATTTGATGCAAAATGAATTTATGGCTTACATAATGCAGCAATCTTCGCCTAAAAATTATTTTCTTGAACTTGCAAATCGTGCTTCGGTAAATAGAATTCAAGGTGATTTGGCTTCTTACGTTCGGAGCACTCAAGCCCAAGCTTTTGAAGAAGCCGGAAATTTCTTAAATGATTACGCATTTTTTAACTGGGGACTTGCCTGTGGAAGAGTAAGTTTGATTACAAAATAAAACTTAAGTTTTTATTTTATATCAAGATTAAAAAGTTTTTCTGCTTTTACCGTTGTTGGTGGTCCGTGTCCTGGCATTAAAATTGTATCTTCAATTTGAGAAAGAATTTTTTCTTGTATTTTATCTTTTAACAGTTTTTCTGAATATTTATTTGTGGTACCGCTTATTCTTCCGGCACTTATTGTGTCGCCTGTAAACATTACGTTTTCAATTTTAAAAGCCATGCTATCTGAAGAATGTCCTGGAACTGAAAAATATTCAATGTTCATTCCGGCAATTTTTATTTTTCCATCACCACGCAAAACTTCTGTGCTTACTCCAGCAACTTCAAAATCGCCAGCATAAATTTTTGTACTGTAAATTTTCAGCAAAGTTTTTAATCCTTGAACATGCTGCCTGTGATTATGTGTAATCAAAATTCCTTTTAATGTATAACCGCCAGCTTCAATTTGATTTATCATATCATAAGTAACTTTTCCCGGATCTACAATAATTGCTTCCATTACATTTGGATCATCATTAACAACAACGTAGGAATTTGTAAAACCATCAAAACTTAAATCAAAATATATTTTCATAGTTTTAAATCTCCTTCGTTGTTTTCAGTTGCAGAATTTCTGATGTCGCTGATAAAACTTCCTTCAAAACGATTCATTAAAGCTTCTCGCGTGTTTGAAAGTTTAAAAGAAACATTGTCTTTCATTGCTTCGTAAAAAACTGTCTTTTTTAAATTGCAGTTGTTCATAGAAACGTTTATTAAAACTGATTTTATAAACCTGCTGTTGTAAAGGTCGCTGTCGTCGAAACTTGTTTGATAAGCGGTAATTCCATTGAAATTGTTATGAATTAAATCGCTTCCGGTTAAAATGATATGAACTAATTTTGAACCAGAAAAATTTGAAAACTGAATGTTGCTTGAAATAAAATCGCAGTCGCTGAAAGTACAAAAATCTAAGTTGCACATTCGCATTGTTAAACCATTTGAATGAATGTTTTTGAGCGTGCAGTTAGAAAAATTGCAGCCATAAAATTTTTTGTTGTTCAAATCTTCGCCAGAAAAATACATTCCGCTTGCATTTAATCCAACAATTTTTTCATGCTGACTTATATATTTTTTTATTTGCGCAGAAATTTTTTCATGATTCGGATGATGCTCAAGACAAAATCCAAAATCAGCATTATTTTGATTTGTATGTAAATCAAAATCCTTTACTAATTCACCATTTTTATCAAAATAAGAAAGCGCTGGTTTTGAACATTTTTTGCACTTACACAAATTCAAATCGAACATATCAAAATTTTATGCTATTGAAGTTAAATAGTCAAATGGATAAAATCAAAAATATGTGTTGGAAGTGTGGGAAGAATATCGAATCAAAAAATATTGCTTTTAAAGATGAATGTTCCTTTTGCCATACGGATTTACATTCATGTAAAAATTGTATTTTTTATTTACCTGGCGCACATTATGATTGCCATGAAAGTGTTGAAGAATTTGTAAGCGATAAAGAAAGTTCAAATTTTTGTGATTATTTTAAAGTTAAAAATGATTTTTCTGATTTAAAAAATGATTCTGTTCAAAACAAATCCGCTGCAGCAAAAAAAGCTTTTGATGCTTTGTTTTCTTAAATGACTGTAGCAAAATTTTAATTTTCGAAATGTCATTAAATTTATTTTTTAAGAGTTCGTCTAATGAATAAAATTGATTTTGCTTTTCTTGATTCTGGAACTGGCGGAATTCCTTACATGCTTTACCTTCGCGAAAAAATCCCAAATTGTAATTGTGTTTATTTGGGCGACACTGCGCATTTTCCTTATGGTCAAAAATCTCCGGAAGAAATTACAGAATGTGCTGCGCTTTCCATAGATTTGATTTTGAAAAAATGGAATCCAAAAACCATTGTAATTGGCTGCAATACAATCAGCGTAACCGCTCTTAGCGAACTTAGAAAACTTTTTCCTTTAACACCGATTGTGGGAACTGTTCCTGCAATAAAACTTGCCGCTTCTGTAACAAAAAATAAACGGATTGGACTTTTGGCGACAAATGCAACTGTAAAACATCCTTATTGCCAGAATTTAATAAATAATTTTGCAAGTGACTGTAAGGTTTTTAGTTTTGCTGATCCAGATTTAATTAGTTTTGTTGAAAAAAATCTTTTTAAATCAAGTGAGGATGAAAAAATAAAAGCGGTTTTGCCCGATGTGAATTTTTTTAAACAAAATGATTGTGATGTTATAATTTTGGGCTGCACACATTTTACGCATCTGGCAAAAGAATTTTCTATTGCAGCCGGACCTAAAATTAAAGTTGTTGACAGCAGGGAAGGCGTTGTTAAGCAGGCGATTCGTGTGGAAAATTCTTCGGCTTTTGCTGATTTTGAAAATTCTGCAAGTTTAATGAAAAACTTGTCTGCAAGTTCGCAAAGTTTTAAAAGTTCAGCGGAAATTGTGGCGAGTTCAGCGGAAGTTTTTGCAAAAAAAGTGTCGACTTCTGAGACATCAGAGGAAGTTTTGCCTCTTAAAAGTTTTACGTTTTTTGTGACAAAGGCAAATCAAAATGAAATAAATGAATATAAAATTTTATGCGAAAATTTAAATATTCCCTGGGGCGGCGTAATTTCGTAAAGTTTGAAATTTGTGTCATTTCAAATTTGCTTCGAAATCTGTTTATTTACAGATGCTGAATCATACTTAGACAAACTCAGCAATTGTTCAGCATGACGGTATTTTTTTAGGAAAACTTTATGGCAGAAAATAAATCTATTTGGAAAGCATTTAGCGATTTTTCAAAAAAATTTGAACGTTTTCAAAAATCAGAAAATTCTACTCGGATTGATTCAAATCAAAATTTAAATTTACAAAATCTTATAAACGAAAATGAAAATTCTAAAAAAACAGCGGTTTTAAATTCTTTCAAAAATTATGAAATTCCTTACACAAAGGAAATTGAAGAAGATGAAAATTCACTGCTTAAAGCTTACGAAATTTTTAAGGCGACATTAGAAATAAATAAAAAATTTGCTGATGAAAAAACTTTTTTGATAGATTTTAAATTGGCAAGTCCGATTACAAAAAAAGCAAATTATATTTATGGCGGAGAATTTATTTATTTGCAACTTTGGTTTAGGCTTTGCAAAAAGATAAAAGATTTTGTTCCGATTTTGAAAAAAGTTTCGTTTGGTTTTGCGGATAAAATTTCTGATGAAAAAAAATTGGGCGAAAAAAGTGCGGAAAATTTTGTGTTAAGTTTTGTTTCTTCTGATGATTTTGAATTTGATTCTAAGCAAAAAGAAATTGTGCAGATTGTTTTGGAAGGGATTAAAAAAAAATTGGTCGATGTCGCCATTTTATGTTTGAAACCTTGAAAAGCGAGTCGAAGCAGAAATGTGTACTTCAAAAAAAAATCAGTCACAAAAAATGTGGCTGATTTATAAAAATTTTAGTTTTGTTTCCAGATAAAATTAAAGCCTTGCCGCAATTTCGTCAATGAACTGCCACGAATCTAAAATCTTTTTTGCACTTGGATTCGCCAGAGCCGCCAAATCTCCTGTCATAAAGCCGTCTTCTATTGTAGAAAGTGTTGCTTTTTCAAGTTTTTCCGCAAAGGCAACTAAATCTGATGTTCCGTCAAGTTCCCCACGCTTTTTTAATGCGCCGGTCCAGGCAAAGATTGTTGCAACTGGATTTGTTGATGTTTTTTCGCCTTTTAAATATCTGTAGTAATGTTTTTGCACTGTTCCGTGACTTGCTTCGTATTCAAACTCACCGTTCGGAGAAACCAGAACGCTTGTCATCATTGCAAGACTTC
>CAZDAY010000157.1:0-4522 GCA_964503435.1 uncultured Treponema sp. | reverse complement strand
ATATATAACTTAGCAAAAATTGTGTCAACAGAAAATATAAAATTTTTTTAATTTTTTTTACTAAAATTCAAAATTTTAATCTGCTAAACAGAAATTTACTTGCAAGTTTTGTAATGTTATTTTTTTTGCAATTGCAATCTATATTTTTAGATGTTATAATTTCCATTCATAGAAAATCGAATATATTTTGCTAATATATTTTTGATGTTTAAAAGGTCCGCTTGGACTGGAGGTATATTTTATGAAAAAAATCTTTTTAGCTTTGCTTGTAAGTAGTTTTGCATTTTCCGTTTTTGCTGTAGAACCAGAAATGCTTGAAAGTATTGAATCAAAATTGATTCTTATGAATGCTGGCAGTTTTGAAATGGGAAGTAAGGAATTTGAAAAAAATGAAACTCCTGTTCGTACAATCAGTTTAAAAAGTTTCTATATTTTAAATACTGAAGTTACTCAAGAAGAATATAAGGCTGTAATTGAACACAATTATTCGAATAACAAAGGCGAAAAACTTCCTGTAGAAGAAGTAAGCTGGTATGACGCAGTAATTTTCTGCAATAAACTTAGTGTTGCGTCTGGACTTAATCCTGTTTATTCTCTTAACGGAAATACAAATGCTGATGAATGGGGTGATGTTCCTCGTATGGAATCAAGTCAGGAATTAAAAGATTTATGGAAGTCGATTGTTTGTGATTTTAATGCAAATGGATATCGTCTGCCTACAGAAACTGAATGGGAATATGCAGCCGGCGGTAATTCTGAAATTGATTTTGCAACAACTTCATGGTATAAAGCAAACAGCGAAGAAATTACACATGCCGTTGCAGAACAATCAGCAAATAAAAATGGACTTTACGACATGAACGGAAATGTCTGGGAATGGTGTCAGGACTGGTATTCCTGGTATACTCACGCTGATGGCGTAAATGATGTTGATAATTCTGGAAGAAAAATCAGACGTGGCGGTTCTGTTTTAAGCGATGAAGTTTTTTGCAGAAATGCTAATCGTGCGAGTAGCGTTCCAGAACTTAGAGGAATTGATTTGGGATTTCGTGTTGTAAGAGCAAATTTTGATTCTGAAGAAAATCTTGTATCTTCTGCCAAAGAATCAAATTCTTTATCAGAAACAGGAAATGTTAACGAAGCGATTAACTTAGAAAGCAGTGGCACTTTCTCTGATGAAGTTGAATTTTTTGACGACGCAAAATAATTTAAGGTAAAAATCAAAGATAAATTGGGAAATTATACTATAATTGTTCCGGATACAAAAATTTTACAACGTGTATGCGGAACAAATGACAGTAATTTAAAACTCATCGAAAATTTTTTAGGAAGTACTGTTTTTGCCTGTGGAAATGAAATTTCAGTTGAAAGCAAAGATTCAAAGGTAGAACAGGAATTCCGCTTTATAGTAGATCGTATTCTTGATGAATTTTCAGAAGAAAGTTCATCAGTTTCTGACACAGATTTAATTAATTCAATTTTAAATAATGATGAATATTTAACAAAATCATTATCTTCTTTTATACAAATTCCTGGCGGTACAAAAAAAATTTATCCAAGAAATTCTGGTCAAATTCAACTTTTAAATGCAATGCAAAAAGATGATCTTGTTTTTGCAGTTGGTCCGGCTGGAACAGGAAAAACTTTCTTTGTTATTGCTCAGGCGTTAAAACTTCTGTTAAATCACAAAGTAAAAAAAATCATTTTAACGCGACCAGTTGTAGAAGCCGGTGAAAATCTAGGTTTTTTGCCAGGAGATCTTTTAGAAAAAATAAATCCGTATATTCGACCACTTTATGATTCAATAAATGAACTTTTAACAAAAGAAACTGTACGAAGATTAACAGAAAACGGTATTATAGAAGTAGCACCTTTGGCGTACATGAGAGGTCGGACTTTAAATGAAAGCGTAATAATTCTTGATGAAGCACAAAATACAACAAAGGAACAAATGAAAATGTTTCTTACACGTATGGGCGAAAATTCAAAAGTTTTTATTACTGGAGATATATCGCAAATTGATTTACCAAAAAAAATTCCTTCTGGTTTAGTTCACGCCTTAGAGCTTTTAAAAAATCTTCAGGGAATTTCTATTGTAAAATTAACAAGTGAGGACGTTGTTAGAAATGAACTCGTCAAAAAAATTATAAAGGCTTATGACAATGAAGAATCAAATTAAAAAAAATAAAGAAAAACAAAACCAAGTGTTTTGGAATGATTGTAAAAGTTATTTTAAAGTTAATTATCCAAAGATGATTGTGTTCTTTGTTACATTGATTATTGTCGGGATAATTTCATTTTTTAAAATTTCAACCACATCAACTGTTGCTTCTTATAGTATAGAAGATTATGAAGTTGGGCAAATTGCTGATATTACAATCAAAGCGACAAAAACCTTACCGCCAACTTTTGAAAATCCGGTAAGTGTTGAAAAAGATGAAAAAATTATCAAAAAAGGCTTTCCTATTACAGAAGAACAATATGCAAAGTTAAAGAAAATGGCAGAAACTACTTCTTATTTTGATGGTAGAGCCTTTGCAAATACAATAATTTATCTTCTTCTGGTTCAGATTTTATTTTACTTTTTTACCAGCGATATTTTTCCGAAAAAAAAGTTTGAATTAAAAGAACTTATTACTGAATGTATTTTTTATATTGCAATTTATGGAACTACAGTTCTTGCCAGTAAAACAGTTAGATTTTCAGATCCTTTTGCAATCAGCATAATTATTCCTTCTTCGTTTTGTATTTTGTTGCTTACAATTTTGTTTGGTCAGTTAAGCGGAATTTTCTTTTCCATTATAATTTCTCTTGGTGTTTTAAATGCGGCTTCTTACCAAATAATTCCAGTTCTTTTTGTGTTCAGCACATCTTTGTGTTCTGTAAAAATTGTAAAAAATGTTCATCATCGCTCAAATATGGTTTTAGTTTCTCTGCTGCAAATGATGCTTAATATAGTTTTTGCTTTGATTTTGAAACTGATTTTTAATTATCCGCTAAAGGGAAGTCTTGGCGTGCTTTTAGGAATTGCGTCAAATGGATTTATTTCTGGAATTCTTTGTTTGGGAATGCTTACTCCTTTTGAACTTATTTTAAACACAGCGTCTCCATTCAGACTTACGGATTTGAGCGATACAAGCAATCCTGTTTTTGAAGAAATGAAGGTTAGTGCAAACGGAACATATTCTCATTCTCAAAATGTTGCAACCTTAGCCGAAGCAGCCTGTCGGGAAATTGGAGCAAATGCTTTGCTAGCAAGAGTCGGTGCTCAGTATCACGATATTGGAAAACTTGATAATCCAGAATATTTTACTGAAAATCAAATTGACGGTGAAAATATTCACGACAGAATAAATCCAACCTTGTCAGTAAGCGTAATTCGCTCGCATGTAAAACGTGGCGTTGAAAGAGGGCAGGAACTTCATTTGCCAAAACAGGTGATTGACATTATTGCCCAGCATCATGGGAATCAGGTTATCGAATATTTTTATAACGAAGCATTAAAAACTGATCCTAATGCAAATCCCGCAGATTTTTCTTATTCAGGAACGCCGCCAGAAACAAGAGAAAGTGCAGTTGTTATGCTTGCTGATACTGTTGAAGCGGCAACACGCACATTAAAAAACAGAAGTGTTCCGAGCCTCGACAAATTTATCTGGATGCTGATAAATAAAAAAGTTGAAACTCATCAGCTGAATCATTCTGATTTAACTTACGCTGAAATTACAAAAATTCACGATTCATTTTTGCAGATTTTAACTGGAATTTATCACAGCAGAATTGAATATCCTGACCAGAGGCAGACTGAAGCAAAAATTGAACAGGAAGTTAATGAAGAACACGCTCAGGAATTAACAGAAGAAAAACTTTCGGAGCAAAAGTCTGAAAGTAAAACAGAAAATTCTTCGCTAGAATCAAAATCATCAGCAAAGTCAGAAAGCAAAAAAGAAAAAACTGGTGAGTTTAAAATAAAATCTGAAACTAAAACAGAAAATTCTCAGCCAGAATCAAAATCATCAAAATCAGAAAGCAAAAAAAACAAAACTGGCGAATTTAAAATAAAATCTGAACCTAACAAAAAAGAATCTTGAGGAAAATGTGATGAATAAAATTCTTGTGAGCGTTGAAGAAAATTTAGAAGAACCTTCATGGCTTAAAAATGTTGAAAATTTTTCTCAAAAAGTTTTGCAGGAAATGTCTTTTGAAAATGAAGAAATTTCAATTTTGTTTTGCGGGGATGCTTTTATTCAGACATTGAATCGAGAATACAGAAATATTGACGCGCCCACAGATGTGCTAAGTTTTGAAAACGGAATTGAATACGAGGACGAAGATGGCGTTAAGTGGAAAGTTGCTGGCGACATTGCAATTAGTTTGGAAACTTTGCCAAAAAATGCAGAATATTTTGAAGTGGCGCAAGATGAAGAATTAAAACGGCTTTTAGTTCACGGCTTGTTGCATTTAAATGGTTATGATCACGGAGAAGAACATGTTGAAAAAAACAAGGAACCTTTGTGTGAAA
>CAZDAY010000156.1:0-4528 GCA_964503435.1 uncultured Treponema sp. | reverse complement strand
CATTTGTAGTTAACATAAACCTATCCTAATAAAAATTTTAATTTATTATACAGAAAAACCTTAGATTTTTCAATATTTCGTGCTTCGACTATGCGATTGCTGAGTTCATCGAAGTACAGCAACCGTGCTTCGACTATGCTCAGCAACCGTGCTTTTATTTTAAGTATTGAACAACAAGTTCGCCCATTTTCTTTGTGCCAACAAGTTTGCCTTCTGCTTTTACCTGCTCAAGATGACTTCCTGCAATATCGCCTGTTCGCCAGCCAGCATCAAGAACAGCATTTACAGCATTTTCAACAGCCTTTGCTTCTGTTTCGAGATTGAAACTATAACGGAGCAACATTGCAGCACTTAAAATTGTCGCAAGCGGATTAGCCATGTCTTTGCCAGCAATATCTGGGGCAGAACCGTGAATTGGTTCATATAAACCAGGGCCTTTTCCGTCGCCCAAAGATGCTGAAGCCAACATTCCAATAGAACCGGTGATTTGAGATGCTTCATCAGACAAAATATCACCAAACATATTACTTGTTGCAATAACATCGAACTGACGAGGATTGCGAACTAATTGCATGGAAGCGTTATCAATATAAAGGTAAGAAAGCGCAACTTCTGGATAATCTTTTTTAACATCTTCTGCAACACGACGCCACAACTGCGAAGAGTTTAAAATATTTGCCTTGTCAACAACACAAAGTCTCTTTTGACGTTTCATTGCATATTCAAATCCCATGCGAACAATGCGTTCAATTTCCGGGCGCGTATATTTTTCTGTATCCCAGGCAGTATTTCCGTCGGCACTAGTTCCACGTTCACCAAAATAAATTCCACCAGTAAGTTCACGAACAATCAAAATGTCTAGTCCGTCGCCAACAATTTCATCTTTTAGAGGACAAGCGTCTTTTAACTGCTTCCACATAACTGCCGGACGAAGATTTGCAAAAACTTTCATTCCGCCACGAAGACCGAGCAATGCTTTTTCCGGGCGAATTTCTGATGGAAGATTGTCCCATTTTGGACCGCCAACTGCACCAAGCAAAGCAGCATCTGATTTTAAGCAGATATCAAGTTGTTCTTGAGGAAGTGGTTTGCCAAACTTGTCTATAGCACAACCGCCGGCAATTACATTTGTGTAGTTCCATTTGTGACCATATTTTGCAGCAACTGCATTTAAAACATTAACGGCTTCTGCAACAACATCAGGACCAATTCCGTCTCCGGGAATTAAAGCAATGTTTTTTTCCATTTATTTTACCTCGAAAAAAATATTTGATTTATGAGCATCTCGAAAATTTGAATTTTGATTTTTGATTTTTCGAAATCTTCTTATAAATTGCGTCAATATTAGCACATTCTAGACATTGTGTCGATTATGAGAATGTGGGGCTGTCTAAAAAGTTTAGAACATAGTGGTCATTGAGTGCTTCGGCGTTGCTCAAAATTTTGTTGTAATTTGCAAGGAAGCAAAACTTAAAAATAGCAAAAATTTTAGAACAAAAAAAATGGCGCCCTGAACGTGAAAACATAAAATCAGAGCGTCCTTATGTCTTTTTAATGCGTAAAGCAACACGACAAATCGCCTGCCCCATGCAATCAAATCAACTTCTGGTATTTTTTTTCAATATCTTTTATCAACTTGTACTCAATAGAATCAACCAACGCAAGCCAAGACGCTTCTACAACGTCGCAACTAACGCCCATTGTTGACCAGCTTTCGTTTCCGTCAGAAGATTCAATCAAAACACGAACCTTTGATGCAGTGGCACTTTTTCCGTCAAGCACACGAACCTTGTAATCCGTAAGATAAACTTTTTCCACACTCGGATAAAATTCCTTAAGCGCAGTTCTAAGTGCAGTGTCCAAAGCATTTACAGGACCATTTCCCTCGCCAGCCGCAATTTTTATGTTCCCGTCAACATCAATTTTGATTTGTGCAAAAGAATAAAGCCCTTCTTCAACCAAAGGAAACTGATCATTCGTTTTATAATAATGAAGTTTAAAGAACGGCTGATATTTTCCAATTGCCTTACGAACTAAAAGTTCAAAACTTCCATCCGCACCTTCAAACTGATATCCCTGATGTTCAAGTTCCTTAACCTGCTTAATAATTTCACTCACAAGAGGCGAAGATTTTGTAATTGACGGATCAAACTTCTGGATTTTTTCAATAATCATACTTCTGCCGGCAACTTCGCTCATCAAGAAAACACGCTCATTTCCAACTTCTTCAGGTTTAACATGTTCGTAAGCAAAAGGATTTTTCAAAACCGCATCAATGTGCATTCCAGCCTTATGAGTAAACGCATTTTGTCCAACGTAAGGCATTCCCATATCAAGCGGAATATTTGTAATTTCAGCCACACGCTTACAAATTGCCGTAAGTTTTTTAATATTTTCTGACGGAATACAATTACAATTCATCTTTAACTGAAGGTCAGCAATAATTGTGCTAAGATTTGCATTTCCTGTCCGCTCGCCAAATCCAAGCAAAACGCCCTGAACGTGAGTTGCACCAGCTTCAACCGCCATCAAAGAATTCGCAACCGCAATTCCAGAATCATTGTGAGTATGAATTCCCACAGTTGCAACTTTCCCAAATTTTTCAACCACAGTTTTTACAGCGTTATAACATTCAAAAAGCATAGCGCCGCCCTTAGTTTCGCAAAGCGCAAGCGTTGTAGCGCCACCTTGAACAGCCGCTTCCAAAGCCTTAAGCGCATAATCCTTGTTCGCAGCAAAACCGGTAAAAAAATGCTCAGCGTCAAAAATCACATTTCTGCCACGAGATTTTAAATATTCGCAAGTATCACGAATCATCTCCAGATTTTCTTCAAGACTCACGTGCAAAATTTCCGTCGCCTGAAAATCCCATGTTTTACCAAAGATAACAACATCTTCTGTTTCCGCACTCAAAAGCGACTGCACATTTGCATCTTCTGCCGGACTCGAATCTTTTCTGCGCGTAGAACCAAAGGCAACCAGGCGACTATTTTTTAACTTTAAGTTTTTCGCCCTCTGAAAAAATTCCATATCTTTTGGATTACTGCCGGGATTTCCTGCTTCAATATATTTCACGCCAAGTTCATCAAGTGCTTCCACAATATGAAGTTTGTCTTGAACCGAATAACTTACGCCTTCTCCCTGAGAACCATCGCGCAATGTCGAATCTAAAATTTCAATATTTTTTCTTTCTGCCATAAATTTTCCTCCTCAAACTTTTCGCTTGGTGTACTTCGACTTTGCTCAGTATCCGCATCGAACCACGCTTGGTGTACTTCGACTTTGCTCAGTATCCGCAATATGAACCATTGGAGCACAGTCTTTTATTTACACTTATCTTGTCATTCTGAACTGATTTCAGAATCTACCGACAGTTTCAAAAACAAAGCGCCAGTTCTTGCAGTTTTAGCCAGTTTTCTATGCTAACACTCCGCCCCAAAACAAACCGCCCTTCCAGCCTTCGCTATCCGCTCATTGCCGTAAACGGCAACTTCGGGCTTCCACGGCGGGCTAAGTCCTCTATCACTGCTCACTACAACAAGTTCGCTTAGCAAAACCGCCAGTCCTCGCTGTTACAAAACACTTTTTATCGCAGCAAACAAATCATCATATTCTTCAAAAGCCTTAAGTTCAGGATTGTCCGCTTTAATTTGTTCAGTTGATTTAAAAAGGAAACCAGCCTTACTTGCCTTTATCATCGCTAAATCGTTATGCGAATCACCAGCAGCAACTGTATCAAAACCACAAGAATGTAAAGCTTTTACAGTTGTAAGTTTTGACTGTTCACAGCGCATTTTAAATCCAGAAATTGTTCCATCAGAGTCAACTTCAAGCGAATTACAAAAAATTGTAGGCATCCCAAGTTTTTTCATCAGCGGAAAAGCAAACTGAGTAAAAGTGTCGCTTATAATAATTACTTGAGTTAAGGCACGAAGTTTATCCAAAAAATCTTTTGCGCCAGGAATCGGATCAATTTTAGAAATAGTTTCTTGAATCTCTTTAAGCCCCAAATGATGCTCTTTTAAAATGTTAAGTCGCCAATTCATAAGTTTGTTGTAATCCGGCTCGTCACGAGTTGTACGCTTTAATTCAGGAATTCCAGATTCTTTTGCAAATGCAATCCAAATTTCTGGAACCAAAACTCCCTCAAGATCAAGACAAACTATTGTCTGTGCCATAAAATTTCCCCACTCTCTTTTAAATTTTTATACTTTAGTAAATATCAAACAATGGACGTAGGCAAGGTTCTGACTCAAAACCAATCTGCACAAACGTATTCGCAATAAAGTTTCAAGCGAAGTAATTTTTTGATATTAATAAAAGCAAGAAAAATTATAGTGATTTTTGATATTCTACGCAATTAAGAGTTATTTTACTTCTTCTACACTTTGCTCTAAATTTTGAGAATTTGTACTTGAAAGTTTTATAACAACTCCATCGCAAACTGCAGGACTTTGAGTCTTTTCAGTTAAAACCACAGAAAAATCATCACCAGAATTTTTTACATAACCGCTAGCAATAATCTTTC
>CAZDAY010000155.1:0-4551 GCA_964503435.1 uncultured Treponema sp. | reverse complement strand
ATATAGAAAACTTTTGAAATTATTAAATAAATAAAAATTTTTGGAGAAAACTATGGCTTTTAAGCGAAAAACTGCAAATCCTGATGCAGAATCAGAATCTGAAAATCAAGTGAATGAACAAAATTTGTCAGATGAAACAGAATCTTCAGTGGAAAATAAAAATGCCAGCGATTTAGAAAATACGGCTGCTGCAGAAGAAAATGCTAAACCTAAAAGAAAACGCGTTATTAAGGTAAAATCTAAAATTGATGAAGAAAAACCTAAGGAAGAAAATTCTTTGCTTCCAGAAAATTCAAATGAAAATGAAAAAGATTTAAATCTTCAGAGCGAAAATTCAATCAGCGAAAATCCGGAAAATCAAAATTCAGAAAATCAGGAAAACCTATCAAATCACAATTCAAATTCAGAAAATCAAGAAAACGCAGAAAATCAAAATTCTAAAAATAATAATCACCGTTTTGAAGCAAATCGTCGTTATGGCAGATATTCAAACCGACGCTTTAACGGCAGAAATTCAAATTATGAACGAAATATGCAGTCTCGCATGGAAGCGGTTCAGGAAGCACAGAAAATTGAAAATCTTGAAGATTATGAATCTAAACCACGCATTGTAATAAATGAAATTACAAAATCTAGCATGATGGAACTTCGTGAACTTGGTTTAAAATATGGAATTACGCCAGATGATATGGCTCCTATGAAAAAGCAAGACTTAGTTTTTTCAATTCTTCGGGCGCATACAGAACATGGCGGAATTATTTTTGCTTCGGGTGCTTTGGAAATTTTGCCAGACGGATATGGATTTTTACGTTCTCCGCAAAATAGTTATCTTCCAGGTCCAGACGACATTTATATTTCTCCAAGTCAAATCAGACTTTTTAATTTAAAAACTGGCGATACGATTTACGGTCAAATCAGAAGTCCAAAAGATAACGAAAGATTTTTTGCCCTGCTAAGAATCGAAAGTGTGAATTTTGATGAACCGACTGTTGCACAAACCAGAGTTCCTTTTGAAAACCTTACGCCTTTGTATCCAGACGAAAAACTGCGTCTTGAAACAATTTCAACAGAAATCAGCACAAGAATTGTTGACCTTTTTGTTCCGATTGGAAAGGGGCAGCGTTTGCTCATTGTTGCTCCTCCTAAAGCCGGAAAAACAACTTTGATGCAAAAAATTGCAAATGCAATCACTACAAATAATCCAGAAGTTTTTCTTATTGTGCTTTTGATTGATGAACGTCCAGAAGAAGTTACAGAAATGGAACGTGCAATTAAGGGCGAAGTTATTTCATCGACTTTTGATGAACAAGCAACTCGTCATGTTCAAGTTGCAGAAATGGTTCTTGAAAAAGCAAAGCGTCTTGTTGAGCACAAAAGAGATGTTGTAATTCTTCTTGATTCAATTACAAGATTGGCGCGTGCTTATAACCAAACTGTTCCAACTTCAGGAAAGGTCTTGTCGGGCGGTGTTGATTCAAATGCACTTCATAAGCCAAAGCGATTTTTTGGTGCGGCTCGTAATGTAGAGGAAGGTGGCTCTTTAACAATTATTTCAACTGCATTGATTGAAACTGGTAGCCGAATGGACGAAGTTATTTTTGAAGAATTCAAGGGCACTGGAAACAGCGAAATCGATCTTGACAGAAAACTTGCAGAACGTAGATTATTCCCTGCAATCAATATCAAAAAGTCTGGAACTCGTCGTGAAGAACTTTTGCTTACCGAAGAAGAACTTCAAAAAATGTGGATTCTCAGAAAAGTTTTAAATGATATGGAAGACGCAGATTTACTTTCGTTAATTATGGATAAAATGAAAAAATCAAAAGATAACAAAGCTTTCCTTTCTTCTATGAATACAGGAAGTGCGGCGGTTGACAATTAATTTTATTTCTGGCAAAAAGAAATTTTTAATTTTTTGTTTCTCTTTGCTAAGCGTTTATGCTTTTTCTCAAGTTTTAAATGATTCCCAGGTTTTTGAAAGCAGACATTGGATTTATGAATCACTGAATGAATTAGAAGCGGAACAAGAAAGTTTTGGCTTTTTTGAAGTTCAGCCAATGTCTGTGGGCGAAATAAAATTTTATTTTGAAAAGTTTGATTTTAATGAACTTTCGCCACGCGGACAAACAGTTTATAAAAAAGTTTCAGATTTTTTGTATTCATCTTCAAATTTTCTAAGCGATGTTCTTAAAAATGAAAGTTTTAGATTTGCTTTTGCACCAAGATTAAATCCTGAATTTTATTATAAAACTAATCCGTTAGTTGACTGGTCATTTAATTACTGTTACAACGATAATTTTGGAACTTTGCCTTTAATTTTTGGATTTGGAAATAACGTTACTGGCGAAGCAGATATAATTTACGGAATGGATTATTATTCGGCAAAAAAATCAACAAATTTTACAAATATTGTATTTTTGCAGAATTTTCTTTCTGATTATTCAGTGAACATAAATGAGCTTTGTGTTAATTTTTGTAATTTTGGATTCAGCAAAAACTTTAACGGTTGGGGATTAAGTTCAAATCTTGGAAGAACTGGTTTGAATTTTTTAAATACTTTGGGCGGAAGTGTTTTTTACAGCGAAACTTTTGAAACGGATTTTTTCTATCAGTTAAATTTATTTTCTGATTTTGCTCGATATTCTTGTGATCTTGTTCAAATTGCTACAAATCGTTATATGTATTTGCATCAAGTTGCACTTCGCCCGTTTAAGAACTTAAAACTTTCTATGATTGAAGGCGGACTCTTAAACTCAGCGTTTGAACTTCGCTTTGTCAATCCAGTTGTAATTGTTCATTCTTTTATCACGCAAGATTAAATTATAATAGAACACTTCCTTATCCAGACAATGCTTACGCTTCATATTTTGGCTGGTACATTGAATATTTTCCGATGAAAAATTTGCACGCTTATATTCTTTTGGCTCAAGATGAACTTCAAACTGCCAAAGAAAAAGATAAACTTGGCTTATTAATTCCAGATGGCATTGGCGTTCAACTCGGAACAGATTACAAATTGCCACTAAATTCACAAGATGCCTTAAAATTTCAATTAGAAAGCACATACACAACTCCTTTTATGTACATAAAGTCAAAGCCCGGACATTCGTTTTATTCACATCGGCAAAATGCGTATCGCAATAATTATATTGATTCTTGGACTGGAACTTCTTACGGTCCAAACACTTTTGTAACAGAAGCAATTATCACTTTTGACAGGTATTCAAAATTCTCTGTTTCGCTGGATTATTCATTTATTATGCACGGCGACACTGATTTTTCAATTTTTGAGCAAACTGATGAAAATGGATATTTTATTTATTTTCCTTGGGTTAGATATCAAGCAAGCGACAAATCTGATGAAAGCTATAAAAACTGTCTTGATGAAGCAAGAGGTCATCTTCTTAACGGCGTAATTCAATACACAAATAAATTTGCACTAAGAGGCGAATATAAGTTTTCTGACAGAATATCTCTTGGCGGACAAATTTTGTATTCGCTGATTTTTAATTGCAATAATTTGAACGGAAATACTCAGCATTGCGTTGAATTTACTTTATTTTCAAGACTAGAACTTTTTGATCCAAATGAATTTCTAAATCCTAAAACAAAAACTTCTGCAGAAAATTTATAAATTTTATGATGGAATTTGTTTAGCAAATTTTTTGTACTTGTTGACTAGAACTAAATATTCACATTATAATATGTTCTACGATTTTAAATCTTGTGGTATTGACTTGATTTCTAACAGTAAGGAAATGATACACGGTTTTACGAGGTAGAGCTGACTGGGATTTCTTCAATATCGGGCAAGAAACAGGAGATACTATGAAAAAGGGAATTCACCCAGACTACAAACTTACAAAAATTACATGTGTATGTGGTAATGTAATCGAAACTCGTTCTACAGTGCCAAACATCAAAGTTGAAATTTGTTCTGCATGCCATCCATTTTACACAGGAAAACAAAAACTTGTTGATACTGCAGGTCGTATTGAACGTTTCAACAAGCGCTATGGAATGAAAAATTCAGAAGACAAATAATTTTATTTGTAAGTTTTAAGAATTTTTATTTTAGAATAAGGATCAGTTGTTTTTTCAGCTGATCTTTTTTTTTGTTTTTTTTAAATTTTTTTGTGCTTTTTGATTTTCTCCGGTAGATATATATGTAGGAGAAAATTATGAAGAAAAATTTTATTTTAGCGCTTTTGCTTGCCTTGATTTTTTTTAAGACGTTTGCAAGCGAAGGTAATTTATGTCTTTCGCGGATTTCAGAAAATTTAACTTTATGTATTCAATACGATGATTTCAAAAATAATTTGTATTTATACGAAGACGAAATCTTAAAGAAAATAAATATTCCGAATCTTGATGAAATAAAAATTTTTGATTGTAAGGCACTTGAATATAAAAATCTTAATGGCTTCCTTTTAGTCGGAAAAAAATCAGAAAATTCTTTTGCTTCTATAATTTATGAACACGAAAATAATTTTATTTTTAACGAAATAATAAGTTTTGATTTTGATGTTTGTAAAATTGAACAGTATTTTT
>CAZDAY010000154.1:0-4564 GCA_964503435.1 uncultured Treponema sp. | reverse complement strand
GCAAAAGGAGAAATAAATGAAATTAAAATCACTTGCAGTAAGTTTAATAATTCTTGCAACTTTAGCATTAAGTTCTTGCTCAAACACAAAATGGCTTTCAAGTTTAGATGATGCAAAATCAAAAGCACAAAGACAAAACAAAAACATTTATCTTTTATTTTCTGGCGATGATTTTGATGATTCAAGTGCTGCGTTCAAACAAAGCGTTACAAACACAAAAGAATTTGAAGAATTGTTTAAAGACTACATTCTTGTAAACATTATTTTTTCAGAAACTGATTATTCAAAAACTCAAAATGTGCCAGAAGATGCAGACAAAAAAACTTTACGCGAAATTGAAAAAATTGAACAAGAGTACAAAGAAAAAATGGAACTCAGCCGAAACTATGGAGTTCAAAGTTTTCCGTCAGCGTACATTTTAAGTCCGGAAGGATTTGTTTTACTTGCAATTCCATTCGATCCTGCGCAAACAAATGCTCAAGAATATAAATCAGAAATTGACTCTCGAAATGACGAAATTATTGAAGCAAAAGATTTGTTAAATGCCGTAAAAGCGTCTCAAGGTTTAGAAAAAGTTCAGGCAATCGAAGCCCTTTGCCAAAGCGAAAACGGTCAACTTGCGATTGGAAGTCTTCGTCCGTATATTGAAGAAGTTTTAGTTCTTGATCCAGCAAATGAATCAGGTTTACTTGGCGAATTTTTAATCCGTGATGCATATTTTAAATCTTTTGATGCAATTTCTAACAACGAAGATCCAGCGCTTTCTTTTGAAAATATTGTTGAAAGTGAATTTTTAAATCCGTCGCTTAAACAGGAAGCTTATTTTCTTGCGGCTTATAATCTTGCGATGGTTGGTTCTTCAGATTTTGACAGAATGATTGATAATCTTCAAAAAGCCTACGACATTGATCCAGAATCAAATCAGGTTCAGTACATTTTACAAGGACTTGAGCAAATAAAACAGATGAAAGAAATTTATGCTCAAATGTCAGAAGCGGGCGCAATTACTTCTGAAGATGAAACTTCTGCTGACAGTTCTAATCAAGAAAATCAGAATCAGGAGCAAAACTAGCCGAATGGATTCCAGTCAACCGCCGTCCAACATTCCAATTTGGGTGCTGCTAATAATTGTAGCAGTGCTCATTACGCTTTCGATGATTTTTTCAGCAACCGAAAGTGCCTTCCTTTCAATCAACAAACTAAGAGTTCGCTTTTTAAAAAACAAAAAAGATAAAAAGGCAAGCAGAGTTTTTCGCCTGTTAAATAACAAAGAGCGACTCATAAACACACTTCTTGTTGGCAACGATATTGTAAACATTGCAATTTCTGCAATTCTGACAGTTATTTCATTAAGATTATTTGGAAACGCTGGAGTTGGAATTGCAACTTTTGTAGCGACACTTCTTCTTTTAATTTTTGGTGAAATTTCTCCAAAGACTTTTGCAACTCACAATCCAGAAGCAATAGCATTTTTCTTTAGCGGATTTATAAGCGTTTTGGAAATAATTTTAAGTCCATTGGTTATAGCCTTTACTTTTTGTTCCAGAGGAATTTTAAAACTTGCAAAAATCAACACATCAGAAAAAAAAGTTTCTTTTACCGAAGAAGAAATTAAAACAATAATTGACGTGAGCAGTGAACAGGGAATTCTCGAAAAAAACGGAAAGCAAATGATGCAGCGCGCATTTAAATTTTCTGATTTAGCTGCAAAAGACATTATGACTCCGCGAAAAAATATTAAGGCAATAAGAATTGATGAAAATTTTAACAATATAATTGAAATGTCTGAGCGTTTTGGACTTTCACGATTTCCTGTTTACGTAAACGACATTGATGACATTGTAGGAATTCTTTACACAAAAGATCTTATTCCTTACAAAAAAAATCCTGAAAAGTTTAAATTGGAAGATGTTGTTCGCCAGCCACTTTTCATTTTAGAAACAAAAAAAATGTCTTCAATTCAGCAAATGCTTTGGGAAAACAAACAAAGTATGGCTGTTGTAATTGATGAATATTCTGGAACTTACGGCGTTTTAACCAGTGAAGATATTGTTCGGGAAATTTTTGGTTCTACAACTGATGAAAATAAATCTTTTGCAAGAAAGGTGGAAATAAATCCTCAGCAAAAAGACAATATTGAAATTAGCGGACTTTCCAGATTAAGCGATTTAAATGAACAACTCGGCATAAAATTAAATTCAAACAACGTGGAAACTTTAGGCGGATATATTTGCGAAAAACTCGGAGCAATTCCTCAACTTGGACAAAGCATTCTTGAACAAGGATACAGATTTACTGTAAGCAAAATGGACGACAATCGTGTTGCAAAAGTTTTAATCAGACTTCAAAGCGACGAAAGCGGAAAAAATCAAAATGATGAATAAAGTAATTTACATAGTTTGCAATATTTTAGCAGAATTTCTCTTAATTTTTTGTGGAGCGTTTTTTGCAGCAACAGAAACGGCTTACACTTCTCTTTCAAAAATTACTGTCCGCCAAATGTTAAAAAGTGGAAAAAAGAATGCAAAATTAATTTCAAAACTTCGCACAAATCTTGACGGTTTAATTTCTACAGTTTTAATCGGAACAAATTTTATTACAACTTTAACGTCTTCGCTGGCAACTGCTTTTTCTACAAAGGCTTTTGGTTCAAAGTACGTTTCTTACGCAACCGCAATCGTAAGTATTTTAGTAATCATTTTTATGGAAATTGTGCCAAAAACTTACGCTTCTTGCCGCACAGAAAAAACCGCTGTAAAATCTGCAAAAATAATAAACGCAATTCAAATAATAATTTTTCCAGTTGTCTGGTTCTTTGCGCAAATTACAAAACTGATTGAATTGATAGAAAAACTTTTTATAAAAAAAGAAAAGTCGCTTATTACCGAAGAAGAATTTAAAACCCTGCTTGAAGTTGGTGAAAAAGAAGGAACGCTTGAAGTTGATGAGCGAAAAATGCTCGACAGAATTTTTGAATTTTCTGATTTGCATGTTCACGAAATTATGCGGCACCGTTCGTTTGTAAAATATCTGGATATAAATTCTAATTTTGATGAAGTGATTGATTTTTTTAAGAAAACATCTTATTCAAAAATTCCAATTTATAAAGAAAGTCCAGAAAATATTGTTGGAGTTTTAAATTATAAATCTGTGATTTTTGCATCAAATTCGCTTGTTTTAAGTAAAGATTTTGTCCGGAATTGCATGGAAGAAGTTTTGTTTGTGCCAGAAACTTTTTCTGCATTAGAAATGCTCCAAAAGTTTAAGCAGGAAAAAAATAATTTTGCGGTTGTTGTAAATGAATATGGTTCAATGGCTGGAATTATTACAATGGACGATATTTTGCGCGAAGTGTTTGATAATATTGCTGATGAATATGGAGAATCTGACATTGCGCCAGAGCAGCGAATTACAGTTGTTAAAGCAAACGAATTTTTGGTTCCAGGTGATATGAAACTTGATGATGTTAATGAAGTTTTAAATTTGAATTTGGACAGCGAAAATTTTGAAACACTTGGCGGTTGGCTTTTAGAACGATTTGATGAACTTCCGCAAATTGGAGCCGTCTACAAAAAAGACAATGTTGTTTTCATTGTAGACGACCAAAATTCCAGACGCATACAAAGTGTACGCATAAAATTTGTTTAAATTAACTGTGTTTTGCGATTTCTACAATCATATTTGCAGTTCCTTGAATTCCAACGAGCGAACTGTTTATTAACAAATCATAATGACTGCGGTTGCCCCAGGTTCTTTCTGTAAAAGTGTTATAATGATTTGCTCTGCGTTTATCAATCAATTTAACTTCTTTTTCTGCAGTTTCTGGATTTAATCCATGCTGTTCAATGGCGCGTTTTACTTTATCAGCAAGTGGCGCGTAAATAAAAATATTTAAAACATCATTTTTGTCAACTTCTTCACAATGCCTTAAAACATAATCTGAACAGCGACCAACTATTACGCACGGACCTTTTTTTGCAAGTTCAATAATAACTTTTCTTTGAGCATTAAAAACTTGATCAGCGAGTGGCGTATTTTGTGATTGTCCGCCAATTCCAAGTTTTGAACTAGTGCCCGGAGTTGCATAACTTGCGCCTAAAAGCAAAGTGTAAAGCCAGCTAGAAGAAATGTTTTGTTCATTTTTCTTAATAAAATCTGGGGAAAGTCCAGAATCTTTTGCAGCCATATCAATAATTTCGCTGTCGTAAAAAGGAACATTTAATTCTTTTGCAACAAGTTCAGCGATTGAATGTCCGCCAGAACCGTATTCCCGACTGATTGTAATAATGTGTTTCATATTTTTACCTCCAAAATTTTGGGGACTTATTACGCGTATCTAAAAAGAAAGCTTCACATTCCCGTGCTTTATATTATATCAAGAATTTAAATATTTGAAAATTTTTTTTATAAACAAGTACACGTAGAAATTCGAGCGCAGGGAACTTGTCTTCCATATTTAAGAAATTTTACGTTTCCTTAACATCTTTTTAATTTTGTTTTTATAGTTTTTTGATTTACTTTTCTTGAATATGGAAACAAAAATCAAAATTGAAAATTTAAATCT
>CAZDAY010000153.1:0-4626 GCA_964503435.1 uncultured Treponema sp. | reverse complement strand
CTATTATATATTGCTGAAGATTGTGAATTTCTCCTGTAAGTTGCTTTCCAAACGGAACATCTATTGTAATAACTAATCTGTAGCCGCGAGAATCTGCTTTTATGGCAAGTTTTTTAACTCTTATTTCTTCAGAAAATTCACTTACGCAGTGCATTGCCATTTGCGAAAGAGCCGCTTCTGAAATTTCAATTCGACCCTTTTTGCTAAATTCAGGCGTAACCACAGATTTTTCATCCATAGTTTTTTCACTCTTGTTAAAATTAAAAATATTTCTTCCTTTATGAATAATTTCTCGAATCGATTTTGAAAAGATTTTAGAATATGATTTTTTTACTTCAATCGCAGGAACTGGAATAACATGTTTTCCTTCTATTTGGCGGCTTCTGATTGCTTTTTCTATTTCTTCACGACTTGCAATATCTTCAATTCGAATAATCTTTTCTGGCGGAGGAAGTTGAAGTCTTGTTGCAATTCGGGTAACCATTTTTTCGCTGGTTCCTAAAATCAAAAGTTTTTTAATTTTCATTTTCTGGAGAGCTTTTGCAACCTGATCTCTGTGTTCCTTGTCTTCAAAAAGTGCAATTCTGACTGCGCCCATATAAGTTTTTTCGTGTTTAGCAGTTTTTCCGGCAATAATTTTATCTTCTTGAATCAAAAGTCCATCATCAATAATCGCTTGAATTCCATATTTTTGACATATAAGTTTTGCTCTAAAACTTTTTCCAGTTCCACTTTCACCAACTAAGGCATAAACCGTAATTCCATGTTTTAAAAATTTTGATAACAAACTCATAATTTCCTCAAATAAAAAATCCGTCATTTCGAACCTATGGTGAGTATTGTTGAACCATTGATTCGGAAACTGTTGAAAAAAAATCTAAACCTAGTAATTTATTCATTTTAAATTATAGATTTGACTTTTTGATTTATCAAGTCAAGGTTTATAAAACTTTTAAATTCATCGCTGAACGAAGCAAAAATTTCTTGCGGAATGTCCAGAGAATTTTCTGGAAACTTTAAAAAATATGCGTGAAGAAAAAAATCAGAAAATTCCTTGCTTCCGGCTGCAAATTTTCTTCCATTATAAATTATATCGCCTGCTAAAGAATGTCCGTGAATAAAAGATTGACAACGGATTTGATGTTTTCGTCCAGTTTCAATTTTAAAAAGACAAACTGTATATTTTTTTTGATAAAAAATTTTATGTTCAACAGGAAAAACCTTTGTTATGCAAAGTTTTGAATTTTTTTCACCAGACGAAGATTTTTCCACTTTATGAAAATCATCGTTTTTTTTAGAAATTTTTGAAGATTTTCTGGCTGAAACCGTAAATTTTTTTTGTTTATATTCCAAATCATTTTGTTCATCAGAAGAAGAATCTTTTAAATAATCTTGCCAAATTTCATTATTTTCTAAAAAACCTTCCAAAATTCCAACGTAAATTTTGCAAATTTTATGATTTTTAATATTTTCACTGAACCACCTTGCGCCTTTTAAACTTTGAGAAAAACAAACTGCGCCACTTGTAAATTTGTCAATTCTGTGCAAAGGTCCCACTTTAAACGAAAGAGAAGTTTTATTTTGCTTAGAAAAATTTTCTTCAACAATTTGACTTAAACTTATTTCATTTTTATTTCCTGGCTGAACATTTATTCCTTTTGCTTTGTTAATAATTAAAATGTGTTCGTTCTGAAATAAAATCTTAAGTTTAAAATCTGATTTTTTTTGATTTGTTTTTTGAGCGAATTCTTTTTTATTAACTGAAAAATTTTCTGCTGAATTTTTTAGAACATTTTCTTGCTGATTTATTTTGGAATTTTCTGTATGATTTTTTAAATCTGTGGCAATCTGATTTTGCGTTTTATCTTCATCTTTTAAAAGAAAGTCTGGAATTGAAATTTTATCATTAAATTTTATTTTACAATCTTCCTTAACTTTTTGATTGTTCACTTTTATAAGTTTTTTTCTGATAATTTCAAAAACATTTATTTTCTTTTCATTAAAAATACTTTTTAGGATTTTTGAAAGTCTTCGCTCTTCATCATCTTCTTGCGCAACAAAATCAATAAATTCCATAAAATCAAAATCTCCAAAAATTCTTAAATTATGAACAATAAAAAATCAACATTCTTCTTTTTAAGATTTTATTTTATCACAAATACAGAAATTCAAATACTTCTATAAATAAAAACATCTAGTGTACAAATCTGTAATTTGTGTTAATATTATAACATTATGGAAGGTGTAAAAAACCAATTAACTGCATTTTTGACACAACCTATTTTACTTTCTTGTGTTTTCAGTTGGCTTTCTGCTCAATTATTAAAAACTCTGATTGCATTATTTTCTGGAAAAATTCGTAGCGTTAAAGAAATGTTTGAATTACTTTTTTGGCGTACAGGTGGAATGCCTTCAAGTCATTCGGCCTTAGTTGCTACTTTGTGCACAACGATTGCATTTAAATCTGGCATTTCTTCAGATATTTTTATACTTTCATTGGCATTTTTTCTTGTAACAATAAGAGATGCTCTTGGCGTAAGAAGGGCAAGCGGAATTCAGGCAACTGAATTAAATAAACTTGGTTCAGCTCTTTCTGAAAAAGGTCTTGTTGATTTTAAACCTATAAAAGAAGTTCATGGACATAAACCTGTGGAAGTTATAATGGGTTGTGTTTTAGGATTTTTTATTGGTCTTGCATTTAGTATCTTGTAGCACAAAATAAAAAACTGATGAACAAAAATCTTGGCATAAAAAAAACTGCAATTTTTTGTGTTGTAGTAATATCGCTTACTATATTTTCTTTAATTTTTCTCAGAAGTATTCCAATCAAAAAAATTTGGAATTCTTATTCTGTTGTTTATGTTGAAAAATCTTTAGGCGAACAAAAAGTTCTTGAATATTTTAAAATGTATGGAATTCAAAATTATGTAAGTTTTTCAAATCAAGAAGTGCCTTTTATAAATGAAATAACGCCAGTTATTCCTCAAACAAAAGATTCTTATCTTTACACAAGAATGAATTTTTTTTCAGATAAATCTTTTAAATATAATCTTTTTTACATTCCAGATTCTTCAGAAAAAAAAATATCAAATGTTTTAAATAAAATTTCGCAGGATTTTAATGTTCAAACTGGGGTTGATGGTAAAAAACAGTTTCCTTGGAGCGTTTGTGTAATATGTTTTTTAGTTTATGTTTTTTTCATCATTTTGAGTAGAAATAAATTTGTTTTTGTACTTGCAGGATTTTTTCCATTAATGTTAACTTTGTCGCTTCCTTTTTATCCTGTTGCAAGCGGAGTTATTCTATTTTTCTTAGCATTTTATTTAGCACAAAATATCTGGTTAAGGAAAAATTTTATTCAGTGCGCTTTAAAAAATCTTTATTTTTCTGGATTTTCAATTTGCGGATTTTTAATACTTTTCATCTTTTCATGGAAATCAGCAATTTTGAGCGTGCTTTGTATTTTATCAAGTTTTTCACTTTTATATTTACTTGCGGAATTTCAAAAATATCAAGATTCAAAAAGTTCTTTTTCTTATGTAAAAATTTTATCAGCAAAACAAATTCCTGTTATGTACAAACAAAGAGCGTATCTTAGCCTTTTAACTTGCGCTCCCATGATATGCCTTGCAGTTTTATTTTTAATTTCAGCACGGTTTACAAACTTAAATTCTTCGCGTTCCTTAGCAATTCCTTGTCCTGTTGAAAATATTTCTGATGCAGATTATGAATTTCAAAGTGATGAATTGCCATGTATTGATGATTTTTACAAGTGGACATTTTGGGTTCAGACATTTCCGTACAGAAGTTTAAATGATAACAGCATAAATTTTTCTGTTGCCGAAAATCAAAAAGTTTCAATTACGCGTTATGAAAATTCTGAAAAAGGAATAAATGTTTTTGAAGAAGAAATTTTAACTTACAATGATTCTTTTAAAAATTCTGTTGATAAAAAAATTGAAGATTTTAGTAACAATTCACTTGAAAAATTTTTAAGAAAGCAGGGCAGAGAATTGAAAGTTGCTTATAGCACAAAACTTTATTCAAAATCCAGCCAGCAAAACGACTACATAAGTTTAATTTTACTTTTGGCAGGAATTTTTGTTCCAGCCTTAATGTCTTTATTTTATTTTCTATTTGGAAGAAAGTCATGAAATATGTAAACAATTTTGTAAATTCAGAACGTCAATCTTTTTCCTCAAGCGTACAATCTTTTTTATCGCCTTATGTTGATGTTCCATTTTGTCAGTCTGAAGATGGGGAATTAGACTGTAATGTGCAGACAGGCGATTTTGTTTCTGAAGGACAGATAATTGCAAAACAAAAAGATGGAAATTTTATGCTTCACTCGCCAATCCCTGGCAAAGTAAATAAAATTGAAAAATGTACGCTTGCTTCTGGAAAATTAGGCTTTGCCTGCAATATAAAACTTGAAGGTTCATTCACATTTTTTGCAAAAAAATCAAAAACTTACGATTGGGAAACTTTTTCTTCAAGCCAAATCACAAATAAACTTGCAAATTTAGGCGTTATAAATACTTTTAAAAATCCAGTTTCACTTGCAAATCAAATAGAAAATTCAAATTTAAAAAACAATAAATTTATTATTTTAAGAATGTTTGATGA
>CAZDAY010000152.1:0-4667 GCA_964503435.1 uncultured Treponema sp. | reverse complement strand
GATTTTAATTTCATTTATTTCTCCTTTTGCTTATTTAATTTTATTATTTAATTTTTAATTTCGAGTTTTTACTTTTTTATGAAATGTGTCATTCCGAACTCGATTCGGAATCTGTAATGTTGATTTTTTTTATAAACAGAAACTGAATCATGGTTCGACAGGCTCACCAACCGTTCAGGCTGACAAATTTTTTCAAATTTTAGAAAACTCGACATTTGGCTTATTAATTACTTAAAATATTCAACTCCAGCTTTAAATATATTTTGACAAGAATTTTCATTTTCATTATCAAGTGCAATATTTTTTATTAAATCTGAACTTGAACCGTCAGCATTTGTTCCCATCGTTCGTTCGTTATGTCCCATTTTACCCAAAACATGACCATCTGGACTTGTAAGACCTTCAATGGCAAATAAACTTCCGTTTGGATTGTCTGGTTCAGCAATTGCCGGAATTCCGTTTACATCAACATATTGGCTAAAAACTTGACCGTTTTCAAAGAGACGTTTCGCTTCTGCCTGACTGATAAAAATTCTTCCTTCGCCATGGCTTACTGGAATTAAATGTAGTCTTGAATCCAGAACTGTAGAATTTTGCGCCCAAGGGCTTATTGCACTTACCATCCGAGTGCGAACAACGCGGCTTACGTGTCTGCCAATTTTGTTAAATGTGAGCGTTGGCATTTTTGCGTTTGGTTCACGAATTTCGCCATAAGGAACAAGACCAGTTTTTATAAGTGCTTGAAATCCGTTGCAAATTCCTAAAATCAAACCATCGCGCTTTTTTAACAAATCCATAATGCTTTCCGAAATTCTATTTTCGCGGATTACGTTTGCAATATATTTTCCTGAACCATCAGGTTCGTCTCCGCTAGAAAAACCGCCGGCAAATGCAAGAATGTTCGCTTTGTCAATTTCAGTTTTTAATGCTTCGAGACTTTCTGCAAGTTCCTGACTTGTACGATTTTTGAACACAAGAATTTTTGTCTGTGCACCGTTTAAATTAAATGCTCGCGCTAAATCATATTCACAGTTTGTTCCAGGGAAAACAGGAATAATAACATTTGGTTTTGCTTTTGATTTGTTAAAAATTAAGAACTTAGAATTTTTAGATTTAGAATTTTCAGAATTTTCTTTAGAACTTTCAATTTTTTTTCGGGCAAGATTTAAAGATTCATGTTCTTTAAGCGCAAATTTTGGAAGTTCTTTTTGAAGAGGAGCGTTAGAAACCGGCGGAAATACTTTTGCAAGTTTTGATTCCCATGCGTTTTCAAGTTCATCAAGAGAAATTTCAAATTTGTCATAAATGATTTTTTCTTGAGAAATAGTTTCTCCAAGTTGATTTACAGTTCCGTCAACAAAATCAGTGTTTGTTTCTAAATCCATCGCAGATTCAACAATAATTGCGCCATATTGCGGAACAAACAAATCTTCAATACCCGCTTCCTTTTTGAAAGAGGCGCTACCTGAACTTTGTGGAATTTTTACGATATCAACACCAATCTTATTTCCAAAAGACATTTTTGCAAGTGCTTCGGCAATTCCACCTGCACCAACTGGATACATTGATTCGATTTTTCCATCCTCATTCAATTTGTGAAGAACCTTCATATTTTTTTTGAAAGAATCAAAATCTGGGGCAAGTTTATTTGAATATGGCACGCTGATAATGAAAACTCCATATCCGGCTTTTTTAAACGCACCGCTTCTTACATTTTTAACATCTTCTGTGCTAACTGCGAACGAAACCAATGTGTGCGGAACATTTATTTTTTCAAAAGTGCCAGACATTGAATCTTTACCGCCAATCGACGCAGTTCCCATGCTAAGTTGCGCATCCACTGAACCTAAAAGAGCACTCGCTGGATAACCCCAAGTTTTTTCATCAACTGCACGCCCAAAAAATTCCTGGAATGAAAGACGACATTTTTCTGGTTCTCCGCCAAGACAGGCAATTTTTGCAAGCGAAGATAAAACTGCAAATTGAGCTCCATGCCATGGCGACCACTGTGCAACTCTAGGATCATAACCAAAAGTCATCAAACTAACTGTAGAAGTTTCTCGCGGACTTACAACTGGAATTTTTGCAACCATTCCAGCTTCTGGAGTTCCCTGATATTTTCCACCAAAAGGCATTAAAACTGAACTTGCGCCAATAGAACCGTCAAAACGCTCTCCCAATCCGCGCTGAGAACAGCAAGCCAAATCGCTTAAGTTTGCAATAAAAGCCGCCTTTAAGTTTGGATTTTTTGGTGAACGCTTTAGAACTTTCGCAACACTGTCCAAAGGTTTAACAAGAGGCGAATCTTGCGGCGGAAGTGGATTTTCAATTTTTGCTGTTGCGTGATGAGGTGCGCCCGCTGCGTCAAGGAATGCTCTGTCTAATTCAACAATTGTTTTGTTGCGCCATTTCATTACAAGTTTATTTGTGTCGCTAACCGTTGCAACCACAACCGCATTTAAATTTTCATCGTTGCATGCTTTTATAAATTTTTTTACATCAGATTTTCTTACAACAACCGCCATTCTTTCCTGACTTTCTGAAATTGCAAGTTCAGTGCCGTCAAGACCTTCGTATTTTTTAGGAACAGCATCAAGATTTATATCAAGCCCGGCCGCCAGTTCTCCCACCGCAACCGAAACTCCGCCAGCACCAAAATCATTTGAGCGACGAATCATTTTGCAAACATTTTTATTGCGGAACAATCTTTGAATTTTTCTTTCTTCAACAGCGTTACCTTTTTGAACTTCGGCAGCAGCAGTTGTAACAGATTTTATGTCGTGAACTTTTGATGAACCAGTTGCACCGCCAATTCCATCGCGTCCAGTTCCTCCGCCAAGCAAAATAACCACATCGCCAGCTTCTGGTTCTTCTCTCATAACCTGATTGCAAGGAGCCGCCGCAATAACCGCACCCAATTCCATGCGTTTTGCCGCAAAATCAGGATGATAAAATTCCACAACTTGCCCGGTTGTAAGTCCAATTTGATTTCCATAAGAACTAAAACCTTGTGCCGCTTCTCGAGTAAGTTTTAACTGCGGAAGTTTACCTTTGAGAGTTGCGCTTAAAGGAACAGTCGGATCCGCCGCGCCAGTTACACGCAATGCCTGGTAAACCCAAGAGCGACCAGAAAGAGGATCTCGAATTGCACCACCAATACAAGTTGCCGCACCGCCAAAAGGTTCAATTTCTGTAGGATGATTGTGAGTTTCGTTTTTAAACTGCAAAAGCCAGCGTTCAGTTTCGTTTGCTTTTTTGCCCTTAGAATTTGTAGTGTAATGAACATCAATGTAGATTGAACAAGCGTTAATTTCAGCACTTTCTTCCAAATCTTCAAGTTTTCCATGCTTACGAAGATATTTTGCTCCAATGCAAGCCATATCCATCAAAGTAACCGGTTTATCTTTTCTTTTAGCGTAAAGGTCAGTACGAAGTTGAGTGTAATGTTCAAGCGAAGACTTAAAAAGTTCAGAATAAGGACCATCTTCAATTTTAATATCATCAAGTTGCGTTAAAAAAGTTGTGTGTCGGCAATGATCAGACCAATAAGTGTCAAGAACGCGAATTTCTGTGATTGTTGGGTCACGATTTATAGATTTAAAATAATCTTGCAAAAATTTAATGTCAGCAAAATCCATTGCAAGACCCAAAGTTTTTCTGTATTTTTCCAAATCTTCGTCATTCAAAGAAATAAAACCTTCAACCGTTGGAATGTCAGCAGGAGATTCAGTTTTAATTTCCAAAGTTTCTGGCTTTTCATCGTCAGTTAAACGCGAATCAACAGGATTTATTAAATATTTCTGGATTTTTTCAAGTTCCCGTACACTAAGTTCACCTTCCAAAAGAACAATTTTAGCACAACGAACTTTTGGTGGCAAAGTACCAACTTTTGTAGAAGATTTCATTCCTTCTCTAAGCAAAGAAAGACATTGTTCGGCACTGTCGGCTCGCTGATCATATTGACCAGGCAAATATTCCCAAATAATTTCAGTGTTGCCTTCAGGAACTTTTAAAGAATCGTAAAAAACAAAATCACTTTGTGGCTCAGAAAAAATTTTAAGTGCCGCTTCCTTAGCAACTTGAGTGGCCACATTTTCAATATCATAGCGATTAAAATAACGCACACCACGTACAGCGGATATGCCCAAAAAACCTGTAATTTCAGAAAAAATTCTAGCAGCTTCGTTCTGAAATCCGTCTTTTCTTTCTACATAAATACGATACATTCTTGCATTATATTTGTTTTAGCATTTCTGTTCAATGTTTAGAGATTTATTGGTACTTGAGCCGTTAGCACTTCATTTTGAACTCTGCTTTACGGCAGACAGGTTGTTTCAGAATTTGTGAAAACTTAACATAGAGAATTTTTACTTTTTTTTTGGAGCGAGTTTTTTTTACACAGCGAAATTTTTGTTGTGCTAAGCGTCTGACTCAAAATAAACCCGCTTTTCACGACTACGCTTTTCGCTTCGGTGCTTCGCACTTTCCTTCGGAAATCGTTACAATCGGGGCTAGGTTTTACTGCAAAAAACATTTGTATACATAATGTCGAGAGGGCTAAGTCTTCTGACTAGATAAGGAAAGTCTTAGCACAAAAAATCTGTAATCGTCAAAAAATCATAAAATGTGCTAGAATAATATGATTTACGAAAAATAAAAATTCCACC
>CAZDAY010000151.1:0-4669 GCA_964503435.1 uncultured Treponema sp. | reverse complement strand
CTAATTAAATATTTCAAGTTTAAGATTTAAAAATTCAAAATTAAAGATTAAAATAAAGTCTATATTAAAAAGTAAAAATAAAAATTTTTCCATGGGAAATGCAAAAGCAAAATATAAGTGAGGAAAAAAATGGATATTTTAAATTCCCAGAATAAAGTTATTGTTGAAAGAGCAAACGCTGCTGTTTTGTCACGCGATTATACACTTGCCGCTCGTCTTTATAAGGGTTTGCTAAAAAATTCCCCACAAGATCTTGACTTGTTAACGAAACTGGGTGAACTTTACGTAAAAAGTGGAAACGATAATCAGGCACTTCCGTATTTTCAGGAAATTATAAATATCGACAGCAAAAATATTAACGCGCTGAACAGTTTAGGTGCAATTTATCGCCGGCAAAAAAAATATGACGAATCCATTGCAGTTCTTGAACAGGCTGTAATAAGTGATGAAGAAAATCCTCAGGTTTTTTATAATTTAGGTTTTACTTACAAATTGATGGGAAAAAATGAAGAAGCAATTCACTGTTTTAACACTGTTGTAGAAAAAAATCCGTCAGATGTTCTTGCATGGAATCATTTAGGTTCGATTTATGCAGAACAAAAAAAATATGATGAATCCATTGATTCGTATTTAAAAGGTTTAAAAATCGACCCAAATCATCCAATTTTACATTTAAATCTTGCACAATCCTACGAAAAAACTGGCCGTGATGAACTTGCAATAAAAGAATATGAATCGGCATTGCGTTCTAAACCGGGCTGGCTCGATGCGATTGACGGTTATGCAGATTTGCTTATCAAAAAAAATAAAACCCGAAATGCTTCGGAACTTGTGCAAAAAGGAATTTTGTTAAATCCAAAAGACACTTCTATGCACATTAAAATGGGAAAAGTTTATTCAACTCAAAGTGATTTTGAAAACGCTGAATCAGAATATAAATCTGCTTTGGATATTGAACCAAAAAATTCTAAGGCACTTTCGGGGCTTGCTGAGTCGCAGGAAAATTTGGGCAAACTAGAAGATGCGGAACTCACAATGAATCGCTGGGAACAAGAAGAGCCTTTAAATCCCGATATGTTGCGCCAGTACGCTGGAGTTTTACTGACAAGAAATAAACTTAGTGAAGCAAGTGCAAAAATCAAAGAAGTTTATGATGAAAATCCAAACGATGTGCACAGTTTAAATCTTCTGGGGCAATATTATATTTGTCGCGGAGATGAAAACAAGGCAATGGGCTGTTTTAAAAAAATCAGAAAAATAAATCCAGATTATTATGATTTCTATAAAACTGGCGGAAAACGTTTTTCTCAAAAAGCAAAATATTCTAAGGCGCAGGAATTTTACGAAAAATTTATAGAAAAAAATCCAGATGATTCTGAAAGTCTTACAGGTTTGGCTCACACTTATGAACTTGAAGGAAAATACGATGAGGCAAAAAAATATTATAAAAGGCTTGGTGAAGTTGATCCTGATAATTTTGCTTATAAAAATGGAACGCAAAGAATGGACGCTTTAAAATACAATCCTAATCTTTCTGCAAATTCTTCTGACCTTGACGAAATTGACAATGCCGATGATGAAATTATTTTTGACGGATTTGACACGGATGAAAAATATAAGGCGCAACAAAATGTTCTTGATTCTCTTGCCGAAGAAGAAGGTTTTGATATTTCTTCAGATAATATGGACGATGAAAATACAAATGAAAATTTAAGCGAAAATTCTTCTGATGCAGAAAATGAAAATGTGCAGGATTCCGACGAAAATGCTGAAACTGAAAATTCTCAGGGCGAAATGGATGTAAATGGATTTTCAGAACTTGCTGAACAAAAAGATGGCGTTGGTCTTGATGAAGTTTTTGAAGATGGAAAACTTGATGACACAATCGAAGCGGACGGACAAGAAAAATACAAAGATGAACTTGAAGATTTAGTTCCCGCAGAAGATGAAGAAAACAGCGAAGAAGATTTTTTTGCTAACAATCCGTTTGGAACATCTCTACAAAGTCAATCGCCTAAAGAAGAAGGCTTTGTTCCTAGTTTCAGCGATGAAAATATTGATGAACCAGGCCTTGCTGATGACGATGATGTTTATGAACTTGAAGATTTAGATGATGCAGAAGATTTTGGCGAAGATTTAAAATCTGATGGATTTAAAAATAATTCTGATTTTAATCCGCAAAAGTCAGAAAAGCAAAATAATGAGCAAGATTCTCAATCCGCAAATGACAATGCTTTTACTGATGAAAATCCTGATGATGAAAGTTTTTCTGGCGCAAGTTCTGCTGGAGCAGACGATGAAAAATTTACTGGCACAAGCGATGCTGACAAAAATTTAACTGGCGAAACTTTAGATGGCGCAAGTGCCGTTGAAAACTTAACTGACGAAGCCGAGGAAAATGAAAACTTAAACAGTGTAATGTCCGCTGGCACAAGTGAAAGTGATGAAAACTTAACTGACGAAACTTTAGAAAACGAAACCGTCGCTGGCGCAAGTGCAAATAATGAAATGCCTGCAAGTGCAGATGATGAAGAAATGCAGGATTCAAACTATGATTTTGCTAATCAGGAAATTGAAAGTGACTACGATGATGACGAGTTTGCAGATGATTTGCTGGAAAAATCTTTGGCGCAGGAAGACGATTCTTTTGATGAACTTTTTAATTTTGACAAAAATCAAAGCGAAGAAAATTTCACTGATGAAAACTTAAGTGACGAAACTGCCACTGACGCAAATAACTCAATGTCTGCTGTCACAAGCGCTGATAACATTAGCGCAAATGATAAAGCATCAACTGGAGAAAATTTTTCTAGCACAAGTGCAGATGAAAATTTAACCAGCGAAACAAGCACTGATGAAATTAACGCGGACATAAATCAAAATGGCGAAACTGCTGGAACTGAAACAGAAAATTTTGAAAATCCTAACAAAAATGCTTTTGAAAACGAGCAATTTGAAACAGAAAATTCTTTAGAAGAAAGTGCAGACGAAGTGTTCGCAGAAGATACTTATGGCGAAGAAGAAAAATCTGAAGTCCAAATGCCACAAATTGCAGACGCAAGCAAAGATTTTTCAGATTTCATTGAACAGGAAAATTTTTCTCAGTCAAAAAATCCAGAAAATCCAATCGAAACTGAAAATGAATTTGAAACTTACAAAAATCAATTAAATCAGAAAACAGAAAATTCAAAATCTGAAGAAGAAAATATTATTGCGCTTTTGCAAAAATTGAAAAACTTAAGTGATTATCTGCCGCAAGAAAAAAAGCAATCCTTTATGGAAAGCAAGGCAAGATTGCAGTTGGATTATCTGATTTCGCGACTTTCAGGGCAAAAAGGTTTACTTGCTGTGGCTCAGGAAATTCGGGAAAATTTGCACATTGAAATTCAAAACATTATTGGAAAAGACGGACTCGAACTTGTAAAAGATGTTTTGCAAAATTCTTCAGCACTTTTAAATGCTTTGGAAGACAGAAATTTAGCAGCAGCATTAAATTTTGAAATTGAGCAAGTTTACGATAAATTATAAGTAGAATATTTTTGAATTTGTTAAAATCCGGTTGCCATCTTCTGTAATCAAAATATCGTTTTCTAAGCGACAACCGCCAAGTTCGCTGTCGTATAAACCTGGCTCTAAAGTGACAATGTTGCCCGCTTTAAAAACCTTTGCTTCATCGGCTCTTGTGCTGATAAAAGGTGCTTCGTGAATTTCAAGTCCAGTTCCGTGCCCCAAACTGTGAGGCATGCTTCTTCCGCTTTGTGAAAAAATTTCTTCTGCTTTTAGTGCTGCTTTTTTTATGGAAGAGCCAGGTTTGTAAAGTTTTAAACATTCATCAAAAGCCTTTTGTACAGTTTCAAGAATTTCTCTTTGCTTAGAATTTATTTTTCCGCGTGCAATAGTAATTGTGCAGTCGCTTGCGTAACCTTCGTAGCAAACTCCGTAATCTAAAATTGAAAGACCTTCTGTTGCCCATTCGTTTTTTGTGTAGCCCGGAAATGCGTGAATTGCAAAACTTCTTGATGGCCCGGCGGCTAAAGTGTCAAAACTTGTTTTTTCACAATTCTGATTTCTAAGTTCTCTTTCGATAAAAAGTGCAACATCTGTTTCAGTTTTAATTTTATTTGATTTTAGCATTTCAATAATTGATTGAGTCATCTGGTCAGTAATTGAACATGCTTTTTTTGTACATTCAATTTCGTATTCATCTTTAATTGCTCTGGATTCAATTACAAAATTGTGAACAGAATTTTCGCTACATAAAATTTTAAATTCTTTTAGTTCATCTTTGTATTTTTTCCAGTTTATGTAACTTGTGCTTGGCGGAATTACAACTTTAGAATTCCGTGGCAAAGCTTCTTGTTTTAAAACTGATTTTATTGCTGTAAAATTGTTTCTTTCAAAATCAGTGTAGGGAAGAATTTTTTCAGCGTGAGCTTTCTGTAAAGCCAGATTGTAATCCCAGGGAATTAAAAAGTTTCTTCCATTATTTAAAAGAATTAAAATTGCATCACTTGTGTGGCCACTTAAATAACGAAGTGAAGGTTCGCGACATTCTTCTTTGTCTTCAAAAATGCAGGCAGCGATATTATTTTTTTTCATAAAGTCGCAAATTTTATTTCGGCGCTGTTTGTATAAATTTTCAAAATCAAACATAAAATCCCCTTAATTA
>CAZDAY010000150.1:0-4675 GCA_964503435.1 uncultured Treponema sp. | reverse complement strand
TGAATGTCTGCTTCCATCAGAAATCGAAAAAAAAAGTTTTGAAATAATTTCCAGTGAATTAAAAAAAATGAACATAGAAATTCCTGAAGAACAAAAATCAATTACGCTAAGAACAATTCACACAAGCGCAGATTTTGATTTTGTAAAGACAATGTATTATTCAAAAAATTCTATTCAAATTGCAAAAGATTTAATTAAAAATGGTGCTGATATTGTTTGCGACACAAATATGGCTAAGGCTGGAATCAACAAAAAAATTTTAGAAAAATTTGGCGGAACAGTTCATTGTTTTATGGCGGACGAAGACGTTGGTCAAAAATCAAAAAATTTAAAAATCACCAGAGCAAGCGCAAGTATGGAAAAGGCGAGCAAATTAAATAAGCCTATAATTTTTGCTATTGGAAATGCACCAACTGCGCTGATTTCTTTATATGAAATGTTTGAAAAAAAAATTTATAAACCAGAATTTATTATTGGTGTTCCAGTTGGATTTGTAAATGTTGAACTTGCAAAAAATTTAATTTTGGAAACAGAAATTCCTTGTATAATAAATCGGGGAAGAAAAGGCGGAAGTCCTATTGCAGCAACAATTTGTAATGCTTTACTTTATATGCTGGAAGAAGAATCAAAAAATAAAATTTAAAAATCTAAGGTAAAAGATAAAATATGAAATTTGGTTTTACAACTGGAACTTGTGCTGCGGCAACTGCAAAAGCGGCAACTTATATGCTCTTGACTGGCAAAATAAAAAAATCCATTACAATTAAAACTCCAAAAGGAATTTGTTTTTCTGCAAAAATAATTAACATTGAACGTTTTGAAAACAAAGTAAGTTGCGCTGTAATAAAAGATGGTGGCGATGATCCAGATATAACAAGTGGCGCGCAAATTGTTTCAACAGTAAATTTTTTACCAAAAAAAAATGAAACTTATGTGATTATAAAAGGCGGAAAAGGCGTTGGAAAAGTAACAAAACCTGGATTAAATCAAGAAGTAGGCGAGGCTGCAATAAATTCGGTCCCACGTCAAATGATAAAAAAAGAAGTTCTTGAAGTTTGTTCTTTGTGCGATTATAAAGGTGGAATTGAAGTTGAAATTTCTGTTCCAAAAGGAGAAAAACTTGCGAGCAAAACTTTTAATTCGCGGCTTGGAATTTTAAATGGCATTTCGATTTTGGGCACAAGTGGAATTGTAGAACCGATGAGCAGTCAGGCTTTAAAAGATACAATTTATATCGAACTTAAACAGCAAAAATTTTTAGGTCAAAAAGTTGCATCGGTTTCGCCGGGAAATTATGGTTTAGATTTTATGAAAAAAAATTTTAATTATAATCTTGATAAAAGCATAAAGTGTTCAAATTTTATTGGAGAAACAGTTGATATGGCACTTGAATTGGGATTTAAAAAATTTCTCCTTTGCGGACATATTGGAAAACTTATAAAAATTTCTGGCGGAATTATGAACACTCATTCTAAAGAAGGTGATTGTCGGATGGAACTTTTAACTTGTGCGGCAATAAAATCAGGATGTAATTTAGACACAGCAAAAAAAATTCTTGATGCAATTTCAACCGAAGAAGGAATTTCTATAATTAAAAAAGATGGAAACTTAGAAGAAACAATGAAATATATTTTGGATAAAATTGTCTTTTTCTTAAACAAAAGAGCGAATGGCAAACTTCAAATTGCTTGCATTACTTTTTGTAATCAACATGGATTGCTTGCAAAAACAGAAAACGCTTTAAAGTTTCTTGCAGAATGTAAAAGATAAATTTAAAAAATCAGAGGTAATAAGATGATTTATTTTGTGGGAGCCGGAAGTGGTGCACCAGATTTGATTACAGTTCGCGGAATGAATTTAATTAAAAAGGCGGATGTAATAATTTATGCAGGTTCTCTGGTAAATCCTGAATTGCTAAACTATGCAAAAGAAAATTGTAAAATTTACAATAGTGCAAAAATGAACCTGGAAGAAATTATAGATGCAATGTGTCTTGCGGAAGAAGAAAAAAAATTGACAGTCAGGCTTCATACAGGCGATTCAAGTATTTTTGGTGCAGTTCGTGAACAAATGGATGCTTTGGATAAAAAAAATATAAAATATGAAAGCGTGCCAGGAGTTAGTGCTTGTTTTGGTGCGGCTGCAAGTTTAAATCTTGAATATACTTTGCCTAATGTTTCTCAAACTTTAATTATTACAAGGATGCAAGGAAAAACTCCAGTTCCGCAAAAAGAAAATATTTCATCTTTGGCAAGTCATCAATGCTCCATGGCAATTTATTTAAGTGCCGGAATGTTAGATGAACTTTCTAAAGAATTGATTAAAGGTGGGTATAAAAAAAATACTCCAGCCGCATTAGTTTACAAAGCAACATGGTCCGAAGAAAAAAAAATATTGTGCACGTTGGAAAATTTGAGTTCAGTCGCGAAACAAAATAATATAAAAAAAACTGCTATTGTTTTGGTTGGAGATTTTATAACACATTCAAATTACAAAAAATCTTGTTTGTATTCCGCAGATTTTGAAACAGAATTTCGCAAAAAAACTGAAGGTAAAAAAGGTAAAAAATGATTATTTGCGTTGTATCGTTTACAAAAAATGGAAAAGAAAAAGAAGCTGAATTAAAAAAACTTTTTCCAGAAATAATTTGGATTTCAAATTTCAGTCATTCAAATTTACACGATTTTGTAAAAAATGCATTTTCCAAAAAACTTCCAATTTTATTTATTTCCTCGTGCGGAATTGCGGTTAGAGAAATTTCTCCATACATTAAAAATAAATTTTCAGATTCACCAGTTCTTGTAATGGATGAAAAATCAAAATTCATAATTCCAATTCTTTCCTGCCATTTGGGTGGTGCAAATAAAATCGCAAAAAATCTTTCTGCAAAACTTTCGGCTTTTCCGGTAATTACAACAGCAAGTGATGTTCAGGAAAAATTCAGCATTGATGTGTTTGCAAAAAATAATGGGCTTATAATTTTAAATAGAGATGGAATCAAAAAAATTTCTTCAAAAATTTTAAACAATGAAATTATAAATGTTTGGATAAACGAAAAAATAAATTACTCAAAACTTGATGTTCCAAAATGTTTTAAAATTATTTCATCAAATGAAGATTTTAAATTTGCTGATGTAAAAATAGATTATGCAAAAGAAAAAACAAACTGCATTTTACAGTTGCGTCCAAAATTATACTGTGTTGGAATTGGTTGTAAAAAAAATAAATCTTTTGAAGAACTTTACGATTTCTTAAAAAGAGTTCTAATCGAAAATTTAAATTTAATGCCAGACGAAGTTTCTTCAATTTCTTCAATCGACATAAAAAAATCTGAAATGGGACTTTTGATTTTGTCGCAATTTTTAAATATTCCTTTTTATACTTACAGCACAGAAAAATTAAATAGCGTTAAAGGAAATTTTTCAGAATCTGATTTTGTAAAAAAAACAACTGGTGTTTCAAATATTTGCGAACGAGCAGCAAAATTAAGTTCTGGAGAAGATGGAAAAATCATTTTAAAAAAAACAAGTTTTAATGGAATGACAATCGCCCTTGCAAAACAGGAATCAATAAATTTAAATTGGAATGATAAATAAAATGATAAATAAAATCACAAAAAATTTTTCTTAATTTGATAATTTACTGAAAGGAAAAGTATGGAAAAGAAAATTTTTATAGTAGGAATTGGTCCCGGAAATATTCAAATGATGACAAATCAGGCACAAGAAATTTTAAACCAAAGTGATATTATTGTTGGCTACAAAACTTATGTCGAACTTATAAAAAAATATTTTCCTGCAAAAGAATTTGTTTCAAGTTCTATGCGCGAAGAACTCAAGCGATGCGAACTTTGTTTTAATTATGCTCTTGAAAATAAAAAAGTTTCTTTGATTTGCAGTGGAGATCCTGGAATTTACGGAATGGCTTCTCCCATGTTTGAAATGCAACAAAAAAATCCGCTATACAAAGAAGTTGAACTTTTTGTGATTCCTGGCATTACAGCCGCATCTTCTGGAAGTGCAATTTTAGGTGCTCCTTTAAATAATGATTTTTGTGTAATAAGTTTGAGTGATTTAATGACGCCTTGGTCAGTAATCGAAAAAAGATTGCTTGCTGCTTTTCAAGGTGATTTTGCAATTTCAATTTATAATCCTTCAAGCCACAAACGTAAGAATTATTTAAAACGTGCTTGCGAAATTCTTTTAAATGCCGGTGCAAAAAAAACAAGAGCCTGCGCTTATGTAGAAAATATTGGAAGAGAAGGAATAAAGACAAAAGTTTGCACTTTAGATGAATTAAAAAATTGTGATGTAAATATGTTCACAACAGTTTTTATTGGAAATTCTCAAACAGAAATTTTTGCCAAAAAAAATGGCGAACAAAAACTTATTACAAAACGCGGTTATAAAATATGAAAAATGTTTTGATTTTTGGCGGAACAACAGAAGGCAGAATTATTTCTCAAATCCTTTTAAAACAAAATGTTAAAGTTGATTTATGTGTTGCAACTGAATACGGTGAACAGGTTCTTGATAAGCAAAAAAATTTAAATATAAAAATTGGACGCTTAAATCAAAATGAAATAAAAAATTTGTATGAAGAAAAAAAATATTCTCTGGTTATAGACGCGACTCATCCGTTTGCAGAAATTATATCAGAAAATATTTTTGAAAGT
>CAZDAY010000149.1:0-4698 GCA_964503435.1 uncultured Treponema sp. | reverse complement strand
ATTCAATTTGTTCAGAATATTCAAAATCCAGACAAAGCATTACCGGATGCAGATCCAATAACTTTTTATTCTGTAATCAACGGTCTTTTAAAAAAGAACAATGTAGATATTTATGTGACAGGCTCAAATTCAAAAATGCTTTCAAGCGATATTCTTACGGAATTTCGCGGACGAGGTGATGAGGTAAGAATTTATCCGTTTAATTTTGCGGAGTTTATGAGCGCCTTTGACGGTGATGTGTATGACGGCTGGCAGGAATATCTGGAATACGGTGGTATGCCTCTTGCTGTTCTTTCCAAAAGCCATGAAGCAAAGAGCCGTTATTTGAAAAATCTTTTTGAAGAAACTTACATTAAAGATGTGCTGGAACGAAAACATTTTACTAATGTTGACAACTTAAATGATGTTCTGAATATACTTGCTTCAAGCGTAGGTTCGCTTACAAATGTTCTGAATATACAGAATACATTTAAAACCGTAAAAAAAGAAGGTGTCAGTGCTATTACAATTTCAAATTATATAAAAGCATTCACGGAATCGTTCATCATTGAGGGAACAAACCGCTATGATGTAAAAGGCCGCAAATATATTTCCACTCCATTAAAGTATTATTTTGTTGATACAGGGCTTCGCAATGCAAGACTGAATTTCCGTCAGTTTGAAGAAACGCATCTTATGGAAAACGCTATTTATAACGAGCTAAAAATACGTGGGTACGATGTTGATGTTGGGGTAGTGGAAATTAACGAAAAAAATGAAAACGGAAATGGAGTTCGCAAACAGCTTGAAATTGATTTTATTGCAAACAAAGCCGAACAGAGACTGTACATCCAGTCTGCCCTTTCTATAGATGATCCCGAAAAGGCAAGAACTGAAAAACGACCTTTTACAAAGCTCAACGATTCTTTTAAAAAAATAATTCTTGTAAAAGGCAGGCAGAAGCCTCATGTTGACGAACAGGGATTCATTACAATGGGAGTAATTGATTTTATGCTTTCCCAAGAGGAATAACAAATGAGCCAATGGAAAAAAGTAAAAATAAGAGATTTTCTCACAGAACGCAAAGGCGATACAAGCCTGATGATAAATTAATATCAAAATATCAGCGTTTGGATAAAATAGATTTTTCTGGAACAATGCATATTTCAAATAAGCCGACAAAAACAGACATGATTTTAGTCTATTCGGGCGACTTAGTTATTTCTGGTATAAATGTTGCAAAAGGAGCAATAACAGTTTATCAAGGAAAAGAGCCTGTTTGTGCGACAATCCATTATTCCGCATATACCTTTAATGATTCAATTGTTGATTTAGATTATTTCAAATTCTTTGTAAAAAGTCCGGCTTTTATTGAAACCTTAAAACAGCAGGTGAAAGGTGGAATTAAAACAGAAATAAAACCAAAACATCTTCTGCCGTTAGAAATTTCTATTCCTGATTTATCAGAACAAAAGCGGATTGTTTCCGTACTTTTGAAAAATCTTAAAAAGACAGAAGAGTTACAGAAAGAAATTGCTGTAAAGTATTCGATAAAAGAGTTGTCGCCTAAGCAACGCAATGAATTGATAAGGAAATGGTTGTATTTGGATTCTGACATACAAACAGCCAATGAATTGACTCGCATCAAAGAATTAGATAAAAAGACAGAGCAAATAGAAGCCGTTACAGGAAAATCCGTAAATGGCGGAATAATGCCCGCTTATCCGTTTCTTGTTCTTTCAATTTTAAGCAATGTTGAGACTTTGAATCGTCCGCTGAATCAGCAGATGACATCTTTCGGTTATTGCTATGAAGCATTGATAATCATTGCGTTTACAAAATGTGGACTGAAGACCGATGACCAGATCGGCGGTGCAATTAACTTTTTGTCATCATTTGCATTTTTCCTCTATGCAAATGAAATTTATGAAATGTCATCTGTTGATTTTAAAGATTTTCTTGATAAGTATGAAGAACGAATCTCATTGCCATTTAAGAAAGATATTTTTATCAAAAAACTTGAAGACAGTCGTTTGTTGATAAATCCACATTAGGTAACTACCGTTTTGATTATAAATATATTTATTACTATTTTTTGGCAAAATATTTAGCAGAAAGTATGCCAGATTCTTTGTCTGAAATTGAAAAGTTATGCAAAAATATTCATAAAGATGAAAATGCATATATCATCATATTCTTTTCTCATAATTCAAAGTCAAATGCTTTTTATAATATTCTATTGAGAGAAGCAGATTCTATCTGTGCAACAACAGAAACTGTAACACTATCAAAAGATGAAATGCAATTTTTTGATGAGAGCTATAAAACTCTTATCGATGTTGTTTTGCCAAATAAAGCTCATAATTACAAAACAGAAAGGTCGAAGCAACTAGAGAACAAAAATGAGCAAGACTATTCATCTTTGCAAGAAGAACCTGATGAAATAAATGATGAGTATTTATTAAATTTACGAAAATCTATAAAATTGACAGAAGCAATCGGTTTAATTGCTAAAAATCGTTACACATCTATCGAAAAACAAAAAATTCGGCAACTCTTGACTTCTGCGATAAATTTGAATTTCCGGAATTGGAATATTGTAAAAAAATAATATAAAAAATTTGGGAGAAGTGATGATCAGAAAAAAATATTTTATGTTTTTTTTTATATTGATTTCGTTCATTTTTATATCATGTCCAAGCAATATTCCAGAATGGATGATAGAAAATGGACAGGAAATCAAAAATTATCCAAATTGGACAACATCTTGTAATGCTTTTTCTGAATGGATGGATTGGCAAAGTGAAGATGGAAAAAGACTTCATGATTTTATAGATGATTCAATTATTCCAGATGATTTTACAGGCAAGTTTCGAATAGGTCTTAGAGGACAAGAAATCACTATAGGATTTAATACACCAAAAGGTGATTGTATCAAATTATATAACTGGTATGGAGAAATAAATGGTTGGAAAGATTCTGTCGTATTTGTAGAACAAAAAGAGCCTGATAATAAATTCGTTTATGATTGTTATTGTAAAAAACAAAAATCAGAAAGAAATACTGCAACAAACAAAGCAAAAGTAGAAATAACAAAAATTAATGACAAATCTTTTAATTATAAGCAAACTGTTTCTGAAAAAATTATAATTGATTGTGAGTTCAAAAATTTAACATATTTTTGTGTTGATGAACAAAATATCTATACAAAACCAACAGAGATTCCTATAAAACTATATGAATATTTTCCTATTGAATATTTTTCAAAAGAAGAATCATTTTTGTATTTTTATCCTATAGATGGCTCTAGCGATTATAAAAAAATTGCGTTTCATCCAAATGCTCTTTTTAAATATATTTATTGTCCTGAAGGAATTTCTTTTAGAGAAATAAATGAAGAAAAAACTAAAATTTCATTTAATTTACTAGATTCAGAACAAAGTGATTATGTAGATTATTTTGAAATTCAAGTTAATTCTAAAGAAGATGTAAAAATTCTTTTTTACAAAATAGAAAATGAAACAGCAGTTCTTTTTAAATTAGAAAAACCTGAATTAAATTTTGAATGGTTATTAAATTCGGAAACAGGAGAAACAAAACTATATTAGTAGGAAAAGAAATATTTTTGTTATTTTCATTTATGCATTCTTGTGTTTTTCTTGTAAGAATGAGAGTGATGTAAAACAAGATGCTCTTAGAGGAGGACAGCAATGATTGAAACAGCATACAAAACCGACACAGTGATAAAGCAGGAAGGAATGACAGTCCTTTTGGAAAAGCTCGGAATGGTAGATGCGGAACGTTTTATTTCCTTGATAATCCGAGAGCCTTTTGACTACACAAAATGGCGGAAAGATTTATTTGATGGTGTTGACCTGGCGGAATTGGCCAGCAGAGCAAATGAATATTCGAAGAGCATAAAATGACCAAACTTAACGAACTGATAAAAGAATATTGCCCAGGTGTAGTGGAATACAAGACGCTGGGGGAGGTGTGTGATATAATCAAAAGAAGGAGAACTTTATGACTTTGGTAAAAGAAAAAGCTGTTACGATGCTTGAGTCGCTTTCAGATGAGAATGTGGCGTTTGTCATAAAAATAATGCAGAACCTTGGCAAATCAGAATCAGAAGCCGAAAATCTTTCGCGCCGAAAAAAAGCAAGCCTTGACTTGCAGCACTTCCGCGGAAGACTAAACGCGGATTTTGACTACGAAAAAGAACTCTCACAATGGCGGGACGAGCGTTATGGTGATTCTTATTGATACAAACATTGTGATTGACTATCTTGCCGGAAGAGCAAGTTTTGTCTCCGCAGAAAAAATCATAGACAATTATTGCACAGAGGGAAAAGTTCAGGGATTTATTGCGGCGAATGCAGTTCCTGATATTTTTTATATTCTAAGAAAAGATTTTTCGCAGACAGAGCGCAGGCGGATTCTTCTTGATTTGCTTGATATTCTCGATGTGGTTTCTGTTGACAAGCATAAACTCATTGAAAGTCTGAACGAAGAAAAGTTCACAGACTTTGAAGACTGCATACAGTCAAAATGCGCCGACGAAATCTTTGCAGATTATATAGTCACGAGAAACGCAAAAGATTTTTCAGAAAGCAAAACGAGTGTTGTTTCTCCTGACGATTTTGTAAAACTTATGGAACAAGCACAATGACCAAACTAGATGAACTGATAAAAGAATATTGCCCAGGCGGAGTGGAATAC
>CAZDAY010000148.1:0-4709 GCA_964503435.1 uncultured Treponema sp. | reverse complement strand
CTATTTTTTACTTTAAGTTGTCAAAATCAAAATTTGCCTAATGCAGAAAATTCTAAAAATACGGAAAGTTCAGTAAAAGGCGAAAGTCTGGATTTAAAAAAATCTTCGTCTTGCGAAAAGTTGAAAATTACAAACTGGAATTTGGAAACTTTTTTTGACAGCACAAATGATGGCTCGGAATATTCAGAATTTGTAAAAAGTAAAACCTGGGGCAAAGAAATGTATTCTAAGCGCCTTGAACGTTTAGCACAAGTTATAAAAGAAACCGACAGTGACGTTTATGTTATGGAAGAAATTGAAAATGAAAATATTTTGCATGACATCAGTAATTTTCTGGCAGGCGAGTGGAATTTTAAAAAGAATTTTAAATACGCTTGTTTTGCAAAAGATAAAGGAAGTTCTATTGGTTGTGCAGTTATTTCCCGATATCCGTTGCAAAATATGAGCGTTCATTCTTTAAATATAGAAAAATCTGGCGTAAAAGTGCCTTCTATGCGTCCGCTTATTCAAGTGAGTGTAATTAAAAATGAAAAAGAATTGGTGTTGCTCGTAAATCATTGGAAAAGTATGAGTGGTGGCGAAGAAATTACAGAAAAATGGCGGAATGCTCAAGAAATTCTCCTTGCTGAACGACTTGAAGATTTGTGTCAAAAAGAAAAAGCCTTTCTTGCACTAGGGGATTTTAATCGGGATATTTTGAAATTTAAAAAATCAAAGTGGACAAATTCCGGGCAGAAAATTTTAATCCGCAAGGGAAAAGATTTTGTTTTTGATGAAGAAGGAATTGAAGTTTTGTCGGTTTGGTTTGAAATGGAAGAGTTTTTGAAAGAACCTGGCAGTTATAATTTTAAAGGAATTTGGAGTCGGATTGATAATATGTTTTTTGGTGGAACAGCAAGTTTTGAAAATTTTTGTGTTGAAAAAAATGGCGCCTGGTATGATTCTGAAAATGATAAACCTAATGCTTATTCACTTTGGAACGGCAATGGCTTTAGCGACCATCTGCCAATTTCAGCAACTGCAATTTTCTGATTTTCCATTAAGTGATGTGAGTGGCTGGGCGTATTCTGCACATTAAACCGCCAGTTTGCATATAAACTGTGCGCACTTGCAGAAAAGTGTCAGTCCGCTGGCAAAACTGCAAATTCTGCCAGTTGTCGCAAAAAAGTTAGACTGTTGTAAAAGTGAAGTTGCAGTTAAAAATAAAGTTGTCTGCCTTAAGCAAAAATCATTTTTTAACAATATACAAATATTCTTTTGTGTGAATTGCGCGGGAAGATAAATTTCTGCTTGCACGGTAAGTGTTATAATTTGATTCAAGAATTCTAAGATTTCCAACACTTTCTAAAACAGAAATCATTTTGTCTTCGCTAATAAAACCTTCGTTATTAAACGAAATTAAAAGATACTTTGCATTTAAATTTTCAACTAAATCCTTAAAAGATTCTGTTGCAATTTTGCGCTTATTGTAATTACTCCGATTCCAGTCTTTAGGAATTCCAGAAACCAAACTAATATTTTCTGTGTTTGGACATTCATAATTTGCAATAAGATTCAGCATAAAATAATTTGAACCATAAGGATGCTGATTGTAAGGAGGATCAATGTATGCAAGATTAACTTTCGGGGCGTTTTTTTGTTTTACAAGCAAATTTGCGTCATTTTGGAAAACTGTAAAATTACTTTTGTAAGCGCTAAAAAATGGTAAAGCTAAATTTATGTGCCCTTGAATTCTGTTTAAAGCATTTGATGCATTACCGCCAAATTTTCCAATTCCGGTTTTGCTGTTTTTATAAAATCCCTTAAAAACACCGCCGGTATTTGCGTGAATTGAACATTCAGAAAGCAGCGGTGCAATAAAAAATTTTTGTAAGTCCAGCGGAATCATTTCTGAAATTAACTGACGAACACAATCTATGTAGCAGGCGTTGTAAGGCGTGTAAAAACAACGTTCACCTTTTTGAATATTATTTAAATCCTTTGGCGCATAATATTCAGAAATAAAACCTGGAATTTTTGTAAAAGCAGTTTCATCAGAATTAAGATAAGTTTTCATTTTACTTTTACAAGTTTTTATAAGTTTTTCATGCAATTCTGTCAGTTCAGCAAAATTTATATCGCCTTTGTTTGTTAAATAACAATTACTGATTATGGAAGCGTAATTTTCCATGTCGTTTGCATACTGATGCGAAGAATATCTTTTCAAGAATCTGGAAACAACTCCACTTCCGCTAAAAACGTCGAAAGTTGTAAGGCGAGTTTTGTTTAATTCCTGCTGAACAATTTCAATTCCTTGCTGAATAAAATTTAAAAGCGAACGTTTATTTCCAATGTAAGAGATTAGTTGTTCTGTAAGATAATTTTGATTTTCTGCCATCTTGAAATTTGAAATTTTAGAATTTGTAAATTGCCCAAACTTGTGAAATTTGATTTTGAGCCAAATATTTTAAAGTTTGCACAGTTTTTTCTGAACTAGAAAAATCCAATGCTTCGCCACTTGCATCTTTTTCAGTATTAAATTCTAACAGACATTCGCTGTTAACTGAAAATTTTTTTATGCTGTTTTTAATTTGTTCGCAATACGAAATGTAATTTTGAAATTCCTTCAAATAATCTTTTGGTGAATTTTCGTTGTATGTAAAAATTTCAGTTCCGTCGTAATTTTCAATGGTTGCTCTTAATGCTATTTCTGCTTTTAAAGCGGCGGTTGTTTGCGGACAGTTGTCGTTTAAAATTATAGTCCACATTTTTTGCGGAATAGATTTCTGTTTACTTTCTGATTTTGTTTTAGGTTCTAAACTTGAAGAATCTTGTGCTTGCAAATTTGAATTTGAAACACAGGAAATTGCAAAAATTAAAGAAAATATAAAAATTAAAAGCGTAAAATTTTTTTTCATCAAAATAAATCCTTAAAATAAATCCTCAGTAAAAAAGTATAACAGTTTTGAATTTGCTGAACAAGAAGAAAATTTTTTTTCTGAACGACTTATGAAATCCCGGCAATTTTTTCATAACAAAAAAAACTGACGGTTTAATTTTTAGATTTTGTAAACCGCCAGTTTTCTGTTTTAATTTTAAGTTTAAATTTTTTAGATTTAAGATTTGCTGAAAAATTTTATTTTTTCATCGCCTTAACTTTTTCAAGTCGCTCAAGGGCCTTTTTTTCAGATTCCTCTTTGTTTGCCTTAAGTTTTTCTGTTACAGTGTCCATGTTGTTTACCATATAAAGAGGCTGCAAGGTAGCATCAAGACAGTCGCGCCACAGAGAACTTTCCGGATCTACAACATTTCGCGAAAGAGTTGCCATTGAAATTGGAATGTGAACATATTTGTCGTGAACCAAACCAATAACAATTTTTGTTTTTCCAGCCATTGCCGCATGAACAGCGTTATTTCCCAAACGTTCGCAGTAAATTGAATCGTTTGCTGTTGTAACCGCCGCTCTAACTTCATAACTTGGATCAATATATTTTAAGTTGATGTGAATTTTCTGTTCGCTAAAATATTGGGTGATTTTATCTTTTAAGAAAACGCCAATATCTGCAAGTTTTTTATTTCCAGAAGCGTCAGTTGCGCCAGTTGATTCAAGCAAATCTTGTCCCGCACCTTCTGCAACAACAATAACTGCGTGTCCTCTGTTAGCAACACGTTCTGTAAGGTGATGCAAAAATCCGTTTGGACCGTCTAAATCAAAAGGAACTTCTGGAATAAGACAGAAATTTGCTTCATGACTTGCGAGTGCTGTTGCGGTTGCAATAAATCCTGATTCACGTCCCATAAGCTTAACAAGACCAATTCCTCCAAGTTGAGACTGTGCTTCCATGTGAACTGAATTTACAGCGACAGTTGCCTGCTGAACTGCGGTTTCAAAACCAAATGAACGATCAATAAACTGAAGGTCGTTATCAACAGTTTTTGGAATTCCAACAACAGCAATTTTTAAACCACGCTTTTCAATTTCATTGGCAATATCAAGTGCACCGCGCTGAGTTCCATCTCCGCCAATAATAAACATCATATTTATTCCAAGACGCTCAATAGAATCAACAATTTCGCTAACTCTGTTTCCGCCACCACGACTTGTGCCCAAAAAAGTACCGCCAATTCTGTGGATTGAATCTACATTTTGAGGATTTAAATCAATTGGTTCAAAGCCTTCCTCAGCAAAAAATCCTTTATAACCAAACTGAATTCCTTTTATGCGACGAACTCCATATCTGTTCCACAAACAGCGGACAATCGCTCTAATAACATCATTTAGTCCCGGACAAAGACCTCCGCAAGTACAAATTCCGGCAGTTACGTGCGCTGGATTAAAATAAATATATTCACGTGGTCCAGCTTTTTCCAGATAAGTTGCCTTTGGATCATTTTCCTCATCATCCTTATTAAAAACGTTTACTTTGTTGCGGACAAAAGATGTATCTTTTACATAACTTGCACGAAAATCACCGTGTTCAATAGAAAGTTCAATAGGCGATTTGATTTTGCATTCGCCAAGTGTATCAACTGTAAAATCATATTTGATTTGGCTCATAAAATACCTCAAAAAATGTGACTTACATGTAGAAATTTACATGTTTACTTAGATTAACTTTTAGATTTCAAAAATTCAATATGATTATTAAGTTTTATTGATAGAAAGCGCAAAAACTTTTTTTTAGCAGAAATCTTTTTGTATAATTAAAAATTCTGATTATATTTAAAGC
>CAZDAY010000147.1:0-4725 GCA_964503435.1 uncultured Treponema sp. | reverse complement strand
AGTTTTTGAATTTTCTGAGCGGCCTTTTCAACAAATTCTTTCATTGTTCTGCGTTCCTTAAAATTCCGTTGTTTAAATAATTTATTTGCATAATGCTGCGCGTTAATTCTTCTAGTGCTGCACGTGGATTTTGATTAAAAACAGTCACATTGTTATAAATTCTGCCAAGTTCCTTAACAATTTTTGCTGATGATTCGCAACCAGCGGAAGTTTTAAAAAGATACCTTTGTAATGAAAAAAGTTCCTGCATAAAAATTTTAAAAAGTATTTTTGGCTGGAAATTTCCACATTCTTCACAAAGAGATTTTGTGTCAGCAATATGTCCCTGCGCAATACAATTGTAAAATTCTTTTGCTTTGAATTTAATTAAATCTGGATTTACTGGCAAATATGAAAGCAAAAAATCATTTACATCATATTTTTGGTTTTGAGAATTTATTTTCGGACTTGAATGATAAACTCTTTCAATTAAATTTATCTGCTGTTCCAAAGAACGTTCAAAAAAACTATAAGTTCTAACACGAGATAAAATTGTAGGTAAAATTGCGCCACGATTTGAAGAAGTTAAAATAAAAACAACATCTTCTGGCGGTTCTTCCAAAATTTTTAACAAGGCATTTCGAGAACTTTCAATCATTTTTTCAGCATTTTCAATTATTACTATTTTTTTTCCATTATTTGCGCTTAAATGTGCCCAGGAAGATATATTTCTAATTTGATTTATAGGCAAATTTTCGTATAAAAAAGAAGATTCCAGTTTTTCACAAAGATTTTGAACTTGGTTTAGAATTTTTTCGATTTCAGAATGTTCAATAAGATTGTGTGCAGGTTCCAGAGGTTCTATAAGTTCTTCGATTTCTTGCACGATTGGTGAAATTTTTGAAATTTTATCATCATCTTCCCAAAGAACTGGATTAAATCTCGTTGTTAATTTTCTGACAGCACGAATGTATAAGTATCGGGCCGCTTCAATGTGATTTGAATTATTTATGCTTTCTTGCAGTAAGGTATGTTTTGATGCAGAAATTTCAAGCGTTTTATTTCCGCTTCCTACGAGTAGCAAATTTGGGCTTACCATTGATTTATGGCGCAAACAACTTTCGCACTTACATTCCCACTTTCCTTTTGGATTTTCAACGCAGGAAAGTACGCGGGCAGTTTCTAAGGCACTTGTAAGTTTTCCACTTCCTGCAGGGCCTGCAAATAAAACAGAAGGCGGCAAGGTATTTTTTTGAATCGCTTCTTTTAGAAGTCTTGATGCACTTTGGTACAAAACGTTTTCAAACATAAATTTATTTTAGCGTTTTATAAATTATTTTTAAATTAGATTTTACTTAACAGGCAAATTTTCATTTACTGTATTTACTGCATTTACAACATTTTCCACAGGAACTGCAATTATTCCTGAAAGAATTTTGTAAAAAATACTTCCGTTCAGTAAAGAACTTACATCAAACCATGGCTGTGCTGTTAAAATAATCAAAATGATTGCAACAAAGGCTAATCCCTCAAGCAAACCAAAAGCAAAACCTAAAACTCTATCTAATGAGGAAAGAATTTTTGTTTCAAAAATCTTTTTGATAATCGATTGAATAATTTTTAGTACAAGAAAAGTCGCTATAAAAATAATCAAAAATGAAACTACAACCGCTGCAACATATATTTTTATTAAATCAGAAAATGTAGGAAGTAAAAATTTGTAAAGTAAAATTGCACTCCATGCCGAAACAATCGGAACACCCATTCCAAAAATTTCATTTATAAATCCACGAATTAAGGCAATAATTGAACAGAGAACTATAATCCCTATAAAAATAAAATCAATGATTGGAAGATTCATCAAATTCTCCTAAAATAAGTTCTGCAATTTTTTGTACTGGAATTTGATTTGCACAAATTTTTTTACAGTTTGCAGAAAATTTATTTCTTTCGTTTTTATCAAGCATAATTTCCATTGCTGATTTTAAATGTTCATCATCAGCATCTTTTCCAAGCAAAACTAAGGCAGCATTTTTTTCCTTAAAATAATTAGCGTTATCAACTTGATCGCCACGACTGCCATTTCCGCACAAAGGAACTAAAATCATGGGTTTTTCAAGTGTTGCACATTCCCACAAAGAATTTGCACCAGAACGTGAAAGCACAAGATCAGCACATTTTATAACAGAAGGCATTTGCTCATAAATAAAATCATATGGTTTATAAGAATCATCGGCACTTTGCATAATTTGCGGATTTAATTTTGCAAAAGAACTTCCAGTTTGATGAACAACAATAAAATGTTCCTTTAACCACTCAAGATTTTGAATAACAAGATTATTGATTTGCAATGCTCCAAGACTTCCACCCAAAACAAGCAGAATTGGCTTTTTATTTTCTTTTGTTAAGTTAAGAAATTTTCTGCCCACTTCATCACTAACATTGTAAAAAACTGGCCGAACAGGATTTCCAGTTACAATACATTTTTTTTGCAAAATTTCGTTAAAGTATTTTTTTGTATCAGAATACGAAAGAAAAATATTTTTGGCGCCAGAAGAATTTAGTTTTGTTGCAAGACCCGGCGTAAAATCACATTCATGAGTAAAATACGGAATTTTTAATAATTTTGCAGCGGCACATGGAGGCACACTTACAAAACCGCCCTTTGAAAACAAACAGACGGGTTTTATTTTTCTTAAAATATGAACTGCTGAAAAAAAACCAGCGATTATCTTAAACAAATCAATAAAATTTTTAAATGAAAAATAACGTCTTAACTTTCCGCTGGGAATTCCAAAAAACGAATTTACACTTCCGCCTTGTGAAATTAAATTTTTTTCCACAATGGTTTTGTCCATTCCAAGTTTATTTCCAATCCAGTAAATATCCAAATCAAGATTTTTGTCTTTTGCAATTTCGCGGATTTTATCAGCAACCGCAATTCCCGGATATATATGACCGCCTGTTCCGCCACCAGTTATTACAAGCGATTTTTTAATCTTCTGTTTCATATTAAAATCCTGTTTTAGAGAAAATTATTTAGTTTTGTCAGGAAACTTTTTGAAAACTTCTATGATTTCAGTTTTTTTAAATAAAAAAGCATAGGCTCTTGCGCTCATTCCCATGCTGTCGCAAAGATCGGCATCTGCGCCATGTTCAAGAAGCAACTCAACAATTTTTGCGTTTCCATTTCCAACTGCTAGAACTAAAATTGGCTGACCGTCGCTTGAAATAAGATTAAGATTTGCCCCTTTTTCCACAAAAAGTTTTGTAAGTGAATAATTTTTTCGCCAAACTGCGTCCATCACAGGAGAATAACCGCGGTCTTTTGAAATCATATTTAAATCTGCGCCCCTATCTAAAAGCCAGTTAACCATTTCTTCACAATCATTTCGCACTGCAATACAAAGGAAAGGAACTCCGTCTGATGTGTAAGCATTTGGATTTATTCCCGCAGCATAAAATTGATTACAAATTTCAAGATTATCTTTAGCAACATAATTCGCAAAAGAATCAGCAGTAAAAGGAATTCCTTTTGTAAGTAATTTTGTTAATGACTGACGTTCAAATTCAGTTTTTTCGTAATCTTTATAATGTTCAGTCAAATCATCTTTTAAGGATTTTAGTGTTTTATAAGTTTTTACCAAAGAATTGTGGCTTAAATCAAATTTTTCGTATTTAATCTGATAATCTTTTGGCGTATAAATATAAACACTTGTTTTATTTCCGATTAAAACACCAAGAATGAAATTAAAATCCTTGCATTTCTGCAATTTATCGGCATCCAAAATTATACAGTGCGTTGACTGGCAAACCGAAGTCATACATTGATTTAAATCATAATCCGACAAATCTTCTGTAAAAAAAAATTCATCTGCTTGTTCATTATTATTTTCAATAAGATTTTCAAAAGTTTTTATGTTTTTATTCTTTACATCAAAAGCCAAAATCAACCATTTCATAAAATAAAATTATAATCTAAGTAATGAAGTAAAACAAGAAAATTAAATTGTTTCAAAGAAAATTTTTAAAATAAGGCAAAAAAAAAGAGACTGCAAAAGCAATCTCTAAGTGCCAGCGATCAGAATCGAACTGATGACATAAGGATTTTCAGTCCTCCGCTCTACCAACTGAGCTACGCCGGCGTTGATGTTTGATATATTATAATTTTATAGATTTTGTGTCAACCGAAAAATTAAAAATTTTAACATTTTTTTTAATTCTGAAACAAATTTTGTATTTCTTGTGCCGCATCAAATTCTATAGCAAGTTCTTTTAAATCTTTTTTATCGATTTCAGTTAAAGGTTCAAGAAGTTTTTGCATTTCCTGAGCAGATTTTTCTAAAAAAATTCCATATTCGGCTTTTGTAAAATCATCAAAAATAAGGTTTTGAAAAATTTCTGCATCGCCTTTAAAATTTTTTCCGTAAACAATATTTTCAACAATTTCCTTTTTAAAAATAAAATTTTCATCTTTATCCAAAAAAGCAAATTTTGTTTCCAAAAGATTATTTAAAGAATCGCTGATAAATTCTTCAATATTTCCTTTAAATTCATTGTTTTTTAAAAATTCTTCAATTCCATCAAAATTTTCTAATTTAAAATTTCCATTTTGATTATTTTTATTTTCAATTTCTGCTATTGGTAAAGATTCAGAAACCGCAAGCAAAAATACAAGTTTGTCATCATTTTCAAGACAATCAAATTCTTCAAAAAAATTCATATTTACTCCAGAAACATTAAATT
>CAZDAY010000146.1:0-4737 GCA_964503435.1 uncultured Treponema sp. | reverse complement strand
ATTTACGTGCAAATTCTGTAATAGTGTGGTAAAATAAATGGTATCTAATGAAAGATGCCTCCGTATAATACTTTATTTTATCATACAAGAACGACACTGAATATCGGTGATAACTAAAAAAAACGTAACACAAACTCACCTGAAAAACTGCAAACTTTTCTTAAAAACTCGATTAAAAAAGTGTATATCTTTACTACAAACTAGTTTGAAAAAGTGTAATAAAACAACATAAACTCCATCGAAAAAGTGCAAAAAAAAGAGATTCATATGTTTAAACGAAAAATAATTTCTGAATTTGAAAACTGGAAGAACGCTGGCGTTATAAACTTTCAGAAAATAACATTGGCATTGCAAAAAATAAAATAACCATTCCGTATTATATGGCGTTTTTGTTGTAAAAACAGAACACTCCTATCATTCCCGTGCTACAACACGGGAATATGTTATTTTAGATTGTCGACTCACGCCCTGCAATGTTTGTGTAGCAAAGGCGTGTAACAATGACGTCAACTTAGAAAACGGTGGTTCTTAATCCTCCAGAAACTGTGAATACATACTTTTTAGCATCATCACTTGCAATATCCGATGGAATAAACCAAACCTGAGGTTCCGCATACAAAGACCAGTTTCTAAATATTTTTTGGTTTTTAATCGTTATTCTAGGGAATTCAACTTGAACTAAGGCAGCAGAAAGAACCTGAGGCACTCTTTCGCCAGTTACAATCGAAGCACCAGAATCACTAAAGTAAGAGAAATTTGCTCCCACAGAAACTGTTGCACTTAACCAATCCCAATCACGACCAAAGAAATATCTGAACGGAATATATCCAATTTGTGCAATAATTTTTGCGCCAATTACGTTTCCACCAAATCTGTAATCTGTGCGTTCCATTCCAAACATATCACAAAGCCAATAACGCTGTTCTTTTGTAAACTGACCAAATTGACCTTGAATTTTTACTGCATTGTCAAAAGCGGTAAGTCCCACACCAAAACTATAAAGTGTTGCACCCCAGAAATTTGCATCAAAATAAAGTCCTTGAATAAACTTAGGCACTTCATAACTTGCCTTATCACCTTTTCGCAAAACAAGTCGAATGTCCTTAAGTGCAATATCATCGCTTGAAAGTCCACTGAATTCCAGTTTTTGATTATAATGTCCGCCTTCGCCCGGAGAAATCAATTTAATAGAAGGATTTGTTCTGTCAACCTGAACAATAGTCCTTGTAATTGCATTTTCACCGTTGTACATTTCTGCCTTTATAAGCATAAAATGGTAGCCTGCTGGAATATCAAGATTTTCCACACGATATGACCAATCAGTTTTATCTTCCTTTGAAACCGGAGCATAAGTTTTACCGTTATCAAAACTGATGTAAATCATTTTTACTTTTTTCTGTTCAATACTTCGCTTTATTTCGCTAGGAGTATCTTTCTGCTTAAGAATTTCTCGTTCAGCGTCAGAAAGTGAATATCCAGCCTTGCCTTTTAAAAGCGGACGGTTAACAGCAAAATCGCCGTAAGTAAACTTTTCGATTGTTACCCAAGGTCCTGTTGGCGTGTAAACAAAAGTTTGTTCATTTGAACTTACAACCTTTCCGCTTTCTGTTTTTGCCAAAACCTGATATTTATGTTCACCTTCAGTAAGTTCAAAATTTTCACCGTGGCCAAGTTTTACTTTTGGCTGAAGATGGATTTTATAATAACCATTGTCTGTAATTTCAACTTCTGCCGCCTTTTCGTTAAGAACCTTTTCATCAAGATAGAATTCAAGTTTTTCAACTGGATCTGTTGATTCAGCATAAATCATTCCGTAAATATTAAATTCACCTTGTATGTGCGAGCCATTTAAAGGATAAAGCAAATCAACTTTTGTTAAAGGCTTGTCTTTGTTAAGTTCAATATTTCGGCTTACACGCGTAATATTTCCTGCTGCGTCAGTTCCCGTAAGTTCAATGTTATAAAATCCGTTGTTCAGCGAAGAAAGATCAACTTTTTCAGAAATAATTCTTGAAGGAACCAATGTTCTATGCGCAAGTGATGGTGCAACTGTTTTGTTTTCCAAACTGCGTATTGTAATAGAAAGTTCTTTAAGTCCAATGTTATCAGTTGTTTGTCCGCTAAAGAACAAATCTTTTGAAGTTCTAGTATCATCAAGTGGAAGTTCAAGTTGAAGTTCTGGAGGTGTGTTATCAATATTTATAAGACTTGTGTAGAGTCCAATAATATCGTATCCGTCCCAAATCTTTAAGAACACAACATGCGTTCCATCTTGAATAACGCGAGTATCAAATGTATAAGACCAGTTTTCTCCGCCTTCAGCATCGTTGTAGGTTGCGCCATTATCAACAGAAATTTGAACCTTGTTAATTCCATTTTTGTCACTCGCCTTTCCGCGTAAAGTTACAGTTCCGCTTACAGTTTTTGAAATATCAGGTTCAGTAAAACTGCCTTTTGGTTCTTCAAGAGAAACTCTGAATGTTGATTTTGATTCATTTCCCTTAACGCCATTTCTATCAACTGCATAAGCCGTAATTGTATGTTCATTATCTTTTAGCGAAGAAAGTTTACGGTCAATTTTGAAATTAGAAACATAACGTCCGTCATCATAAGTTTGCCATTCTTCATCATCAATTCTGTAGAAGAACTGACAATTTCCATCATCATCATAAATAATTCCAGAAATTGTAAAATCCGTTGTAATAACCTGACCGCGCGTTGGAAGATGAATTTCTACAGTTGGCTTATCGCGTTCTTCGTTAACCATAAATTTCCATTCTTTCAGGGCAGTTGAATTTCCAGCCAAATCCGTAAACGTATAAGACATTTTGTTGCCAAGCGGATGTTCTTTTGTTCCAACTCTCATATTTGCGTTTGGAGAATTCATTGTTCGCAAAGAATCTTCTGTAATTTTAACAGGAACTTCTTCTGTTTGAATTTGCGCTTCTTCGCCTTCAGCACCTTCAATTTTATGTTCAACAGTTTTTGTTTTTACAGGAACTTCCTGAGCATTTTTGTAAATTTTAAAATCTTTTTTAACTGATGAATTTGCACTAGTGTAAGTAATTGTGCTAAGCACCCCATTATCTTTTACTTTAAACACAATATCAGTTTCGCCGTTAATTTCGTTTACAATGTTAGATTTTCCTGCAAGTTCCATTTTTTCAACTGGAATAAGAACTTGAACTTCTGGCGGAGTTGTATCTTTAAAGAACACAAAATTCTTTACGTTAGTTTTGCCGATTTTGTCAGTGGCACGAATTGAAAGTGGAACATATCCATCTTCTGCCTTAGAAAAATCAATAACTTGCTCAAATCGCCCCGAACGATTAACAGAAATATTTTTCCATTCCTGCTCAGAACCAAATTTGCTGTCTTGAACAGAATATTCAAGTTTTGAAATTCCATTTCCATCGCTAACAGTTCCCGCAAGAGAAAGTCTTTTGCCAATAAAATCCATATTTTTTGCACTTTCCACAAAAATTTCTGGTTTTTTTGTGTCAACAATAATATTTACTGGCGAAGAATTGTAAACCGCGCCGTCTTTTCCAGTAACCCGCAAACTTACATCTTTAAAAGTTCCGTCTTTACTGGCATTTAGTTTAATTAAATTGCCTTCTGTTTGAACAGAAAATCCTTCTGCAGAACCTCGCAACGCAACTGAAACAGGACCTGCCACATTTGCAAATGCACTTAAAGATTCGCCATCATTTAAAACGTAGGCTTTAGAATCCGAATCATATTTTACGTTTCCAAGCGCCGCCCAATAAATTTTTGCTTCGTTATCAATATTTAAATATTCGCGCAAAACCATAAACGAAGCCGTAAAATTCTTTGTTTGCTGAGAATCACTTACAGAAAGTTTTATTGTGTTAAGCCTTGCCGGCAAATTGTAAAGCGGAATATTTATCTGGTATTCTTGCGGATTTTGAGGATTTGCAACTGGAACAATTTTAGCTTTTTGATTTTGTTCTCCACCAAGCATTTCTTCGCCAAAAATTTCGTAATTCACAGATTGAATTGGAATTGCAGATTTTATGCTTACGGACATTGAATGCCCTTCTTCCTTAGTTGAATTTCTAAAAAGCACAAGATTCATTCCACTTTTATATTCTTGATTGTCGATTGAATTAAAACTTACTTCTATTGAACTTTCGGTTTGCGGCGGAGTAAGTTCTGCAAAATATTCTGGAACGCTCGGAGCACTTCCTTTTTTTGCCTTTGGATCAACATCAGCAGGAATTCTTATCATTTTTTCAGGATTTTTGCTTTTTAAAATGTCCGCGTATTTTACCAAAACAAATTCTCTGTCATCAGAAATTCTGCCATTTTTATCTTTTCCGCCAAGTTTTCCTTGATAAATTGTAATTCCGTAATAATCGTTGCCCTTTATCCAGTAAAGCGACGGAACCGCCCATTTTTGCTTAGCATTTTCTGCCGCCACAGAATTTTCTGCATCTTGAGTATTTTCTGGAATAGGACTTATTTTCTTTACATAAACAGCCTTTGTTGATGAACCTGTGCTATTCGACGCAACAATCTCAATAACTGAAATTCCATCTTCAAAATTTTCTGCCGTCAAATCATTTATAAAAAACTGATTTCTTCTATTTAACTGAAGCGGAATAAATTCACCTGGCTCAAGAACCTGAGAAGATGTTAAAAATCCATTTTCATCATAATTTACTTTTACCGTAAGAATTCTATAACTAACAGAAGAAACTGAATCATCAACAG
>CAZDAY010000145.1:0-4770 GCA_964503435.1 uncultured Treponema sp. | reverse complement strand
ATATTAAACACAGTAAAAATAATTGTCAACCTAAATAAAATTAAAATGGTTTACAATTAAAAAAAATTCAGCGGAGAATTTTATGACTTTAAAAGAAACTGTTTTTGAAAAACTCAAAGAAGCTCAAAAAAATCAAGAATATATTTCTGGCGAAAAATTAGCACAAGAATGTAATGTTTCAAGAGCGGCAATCTGGAAAGCAATAAAATCTTTACAAAATGAAGGAATTGAAATAAATGCCGTAAGCAACAAAGGATATCAGTTAATTGCAAATAATCAATACAATCAAAAAAGTATTGAAGAAAATCTTTTAAAAATCAAAGCGGACAAAAAAATTAAAATAAATTTTTACGACAAAATTGATTCAACAAACACGCAGGCAAAACGTTTACTCTTAAACAAAAATCCTTCTGAATTAAACAAAACGGTTTGTGTTGCAAATGAACAAAGTGCCGGAAAAGGAAGACTTGGAAGATATTTTTATTCACCGGAAAAAACTGGAATTTATTTTTCAATAATTTATGCGCCAAAAAATTTTCTGGAACCAACAAAGATTACAGCACAAGCGGCAGTTGGAGTTTGCCGTGCAATTCAAAAAGTTTACAAAGTTGACTGCCAAATAAAATGGGTAAACGATATTTACTTAAACAATCAAAAAATTTGCGGAATTTTAACTGAAGGAACAACAAATTTAGAAACAGGAATTTTAGAATCAGCAATAATTGGAATTGGAATAAACATTACTAAAAACAGCGAAATTCCAGACGAAATAAAAAAAACAGCCGGAGCAATTATTCAAGACACAAAAAATTTAAAACGCAACGAACTTCTTGCAAACGCAATTTCAGAAACGCTTAAAATTTTAGAAGGAACAAAATCGGTACAAGAAAAGGCAATGCAAGAATATAAAGAAAAATCAAATTTGATTGGAAAAGAAATTTTGGTTACGCCAGTAATAAATGTTAAAGAAGGAAAATACAAATGTTTTGTAAAAGGCATTACTGACGATGCAAAATTGATTGTTCAGTTAAAAGATGGAAGCGAAAAATTTTTAGATTCTGGAGAAGTTTCGCTGCATAATTAAATTTGTCATTCCGAACCGGTTGGTGAGCCTAGTCAAACCATTGTTTAGAAATCTGTAATGTCAATTTTTTTTTATTTACTGACCCTGAACTAAATTCAGGCTGACAGTTCTTCATATTCAACCGCCGTTCAGGCTGACAGAATTTTTTATGACAGTCTTTCGGCTAAATCTTCCCAAGAAGAATTTAAAAGTTCAAGTTGACTTGAAATTTCTTGAATTTGTTTTTGAACATTTTTTGCTTTTTCGCCATTAGAATAAATTTCTGGATTTGACAAATCATTTTCTAACTGAGATTTTTTAGTTTCAAATTCTTCAATTTGCTGTTCTAATTTTTCAAGTTCTTTTTCAAGTTTACGACGCTCGCCTTCTTTTTTCTTTTGTTCTTCCCAAGATAATTTTGTGGCACTTTTAGTTTGAGTTTTTCCTTCATCATTTTTTTGAGAATTTAAATTTGAAAGATTTGAATTTTTTGCAGAAGAATTTTGATTTTGATTTTTTTGCTGAATAATCAATCCGCCATCATAAGAACCGACTTTTCCATTTGTTTCATCTTCAAGACGCTGCATATAATATTTATAGTCGCCAACGAAATTTCTGAATTTTCCAGGATGCAATTCTAAAACACGAGTTGCCAGACTTTCTATAAATCCGCGATCATGACTTACAAAAATCACAGTGCCGCCAAAATCTTTTAAAGCTTCCAGCAAAACATCTTTTGAATGCATATCCAGGTGATTTGTTGGCTCGTCAAGAACCAGAAGATTTACGGGCTTTAACAAAAGTTCCAGCAAGGCAATCCGACTTTTTTCTCCGCCAGAAAGAACATTTATGCTTTTGTAAACATCATCGCCCCGAAACAAAAACGCCCCAAGCATATCGCGAAGTTTGGGAATCAATTCTAAGGGCGCTTTATTTTCAAGACGCTCTAAAACACTTTCTGAGCCAGAAATTTTTTCTGCATTATCCTGACTAAAATAACCGACACTTACTCCGCTGCCAAGTTTTACTTCGCCAGAAAAATTTTTGTCAACGCCAGCAACAATTCTTAGCAAAGTTGATTTTCCGGCTCCATTTCGACCTGCAACAACCAAACGTTCATTTTTTTCCAGAAGAAGTTCCAGATTATCCAAAATATTTGGTCCGCCATAATTTTTACAGATATTTTTTAAAGTCAAAACGATTTGCCCGGAATGTGGAGCCTGAGGAAAACTGAAATGAATTTTTTTGAGACTTTCTGGAATTTCAATTTTATTTTCCAAAAGTTTATCAAGCATTTTTTGTCTTTCCTGTGCCTGAGCTGCCTTTGTTGCTTTAAATCCAAATCTGCGGATAAAATCTTCGAGATGCTGAATTTCTTGCTGTTGCTGCTCGTATTGCGAAATTAAAGTGTCAAGTTCAAGTTTTCTAACTTGCTCGTAATGTGAAAAATTTCCGGGATACTTTTTTAATTCGCCGTTAAACAATTCATAAACTTCGTTTACCGTGTGATCTAAAAAATAGCGATCGTGGCTGACCAAAAGAAATCCGCCTTTAAAATCACATAAAAAATCTTCGAGCCAATTTCGCGCTTCAATATCAAGATAATTTGTTGGTTCGTCCAAAAGCAAAATGTCTGGCTTACACATAAGAGATTTTGCAAGTGCAATTCGCATTTGCCAGCCGCCAGAAAATTCTTGAGTTTGCTTTGAAAAATCATCGCGAGTAAATCCTAAACCGAGCAAAACTTGTTCAGCCAAAGTTTCACGCGAATACCAGTCGCTTTCTTCGAGTTTAGACAAAAGTTCTGAATGAAGTTCTGTGAGATACTGGAGATTTTTAGGATTTGATTTTAATTCTTCACCAATTTCGTCCGCTTGCTTTAAAATTTCATAGCCCCACAAAAAAGCCTTGTCCGCTTCTTCTTTTAAAGTACAGCCGCTGTGAACAAGTCCGCTTTGTGGCAAATAAGAAATTCGTGCGCCCTTTTGAGCAATTCTTTCGCCACTGTCTGGTTCAGCAAGACCTGCCATAATTTTGATTAAAGTTGATTTTCCCGCTCCGTTAGCGCCGGTTAAAGCCGCCTTAGTTCCGCCGGAAAGATTTACCGAAACGTCTTTTAAAATATCTCTGTCACCAAATGCAAGCGACACTTTTGAAAATTGAACAAAAGCCATTTTTATTTTTCCATTAAGTTTGTTTTTTTTTATTTGCGGATTCTGATATTCGTCAAACAAATTTGTTAAGGTCTGTCAACTTTAGAATTTCTTTAGTCAACAGATGCTGTACAAAGCCACCGAAGGCTAACAAGTTCAGCATGACATATTTTTTTTGTAATTTTTCAAGTCAGTAAGCTTTACTTAATTAGTTCTTGCCGAAAGTGCATTTTTTTATGTTTAAATTTAAGCATTAATTTTTTTGGAAGAACAAAACTAAAGAATTTACTGGTAAACTAACCTGATAAGTTCTTCGGCCAGTTGTTTCATTTATTCCGCTTGTAACATTTGCGACAGTAAAACGCAAACCGTTCGACTCTTGCTTGTACAAGAAATTTATTTCTTTTTCCATTCCGTCAAACTTTAAAGTTAAAACGCCATTCCAGTCTTTTTTCAAATTGTTAGGAAGCGAATATTGAATATTAACAGTTCCATTTGAAGAGGCATTTCTTTCAATCACACTCGGAACCAAACGACTATACCCCGTCCACCTAAAATTATTTTCGGTTTCAAAATTTATTGTGCCATAATACGAACTTTTGTAAACCGGTCCGCTTCTTCGAATTGAATCGTAAAGTTCCTGCCGTTTAGAAAGTTCAGCAGAAATCAAGTCTTGAATATTAACATCTTCTGGCAAAGAAATAAAATTATAACTTCTAGGCATTCCGCGTTCGTCAGTATATTGCACAACAATAGATTTTTCGCTGTGAACGCTGACTTGAATTTGTGTGTCATCAAATTTATAAACGCCATTGTCAACTTTAGAAGTTCCGTTGAATTTATAACTTACGCTGAATTTTGGCAAAACCAAACTGACAGTTCCGCTGGAAAATCCTGTGTCAAAACCGTATTCAAGTTTCATATTTTCCAAATCAATATTTTTAGTGTTAACCATGCTGTTGTAAAAATCCGGATACCATTTTGTCGCCAAAAACTGTTCAAGCACAGAATCTTTTTCTTGAATATTTGCTTCAGCCGCACCTTCGCCATAAGAACCGTCGGCATTCATTGCAAAAAGTCGCAAATTATAACTAAAGCACCAGCCTTGAACGCCAGTTGATGTTAACACTCGAAGCCATTTTCCTTCAAGATTTGACTTTCCGTTTGTAGGAATTGCACCGTTGCCTTCGTAAAGCGTGCGAATAATTTCTCCCTTGCGCAAACGATAAACCTGCTTTGAAGTGTTAACCTTGTCTTGACGAATTGGCAGTCCGTCTAAAACGCAACTTGCATATTTTCCTTGATACTCGCTTAAAGAAGCGGCGTGTTTTTTCGCCTTAGATTTGCTTTCAGGTTCTGTGAGTTTCCAAAGCGGAACTTCAACTTTTTGAGTTAATTTTTTTGCAGATTTTTTTGAATTTTTCGCCACAGAAGTGCCAAAAGATGCAACTTGAGCAGAAGATACAGCGCCAGCCCCCGAAGAAGATGTTAAGTCCGCTACAGCAGAATCTGATGCAGAAAAGTCCGCGCTAGAAACAGAAGACGAAGATGAAG
>CAZDAY010000144.1:0-4772 GCA_964503435.1 uncultured Treponema sp. | reverse complement strand
CTTAACCAGCGAAATTAAAATTGATGAGGAAGTTTTAAAATCTTGTGAAAATGAAAAAATGCCGCTTAAACAAAAAATTTCTTCACTGAAAAAAATCAGAAATAAACTTTGCAATGAATCTTTGGAAAAAGTTTACGGTTTATATAATTTTACTTGTGCTGATAAAAAAATCTTGAGTTTAAAACAAATCTGTAAAAATCAAAATTATTTAAAACTTCCGCCAACTGGAACTGGAGATTGTTGTGAACCAAAACTTTTAAATTATGCTTTTAAAAATAATCTGCAAGTTATAAGTATGGCCCAAATTTTTTTGGACAAGTCTTTGCTTGATGCAAGAGAATTTCCTGCTGAAGTGGTCGGAGCAAAATCGTCAGCAGAATTTAAAAACTTTCCAGAATTGGTTTTTCCATGCGATGAACGCTGTGGAATTATTTTGCCAGAAATGCTCGGAATAAAAATTTTGTATCGCGATGAAGATATAATTTTAGTTGACAAACAAAGTGGAATTTTAAGTGTGCCGGGGCGTGGTCCAGAAAAACAAGATTGCATTGTAAACCGTGTTCGGCGCCTTTTTCCGAATTGCATTGAACAGCCTTCAGTTCATCGGCTTGATATGGAAACCAGCGGTTTAATGGTTTTAGCTTTTAATAAGGATTCGCACAGAAATTTAAGCGAGCAGTTTGCTTCTGGAACTGTAAAAAAATCTTACGTTGCTTTAGTTGATGGTGTTTTGGCAAAAAAAGGAATTCAAGAGCACGGCCAAATGGAATTGTATTTTAGACTTGATGTTGAAAATCGACCGCATCAAATTTGGGATGAAGTTTATGGAAAGAAAGCAATAACTGAATGGAAAATTTTAAATGTTGAAAATTATATTTCGCCTAAAAAAGTAAAGCGAGCGGTTACTCGTGTTTTGTTTTTGCCGCACACAGGACGAACTCATCAGTTGCGTCTTGCTGCAAGTAGTGAACATGGTTTTGGATTTCCAATAATTGGTGACACTTTATATGGACATTGTGAAGAAGGCGAGCGACTTATGTTGCATGCAAATTTTTTAAGTTTTGTTCATCCGCGAACAAATAAAATTATGACTTTTGAATCTAAGGTTCCGTTTTAGGTTTGATTGAAAGTCGTAAGCTATAATACAAGACTTTCTTGCAGAAAAACTTAGCCCCGATTGCTCTTGACCTCCTGTCAATAACGAGAATTTTCTCTTCGCGAAAATTCTCAAAGTCTTCTGTGTTTTATGGCGACCTCCCTGTCGCCATCTTCTGCTAAAGATAAAGCCGAAACCCTGAAAAGCGGGTCGAAGTAACAAAATATGCTCCAAATCAAAATTCAGAAAATTCAAAATGCCTTGTTCTAAAATAAATATTAAAATAAAATCAAAATATGCTTTGTAAAAAATGCGTTCACTGCGGTTTGTGCGAGGGCGATGGAAGTTTTAATGCAAACAAAACTTTGCTTGTTTCAACAGAATTTTCTGCGAAGTCAAAATTGACTTTTTGTGGAAGCGAAAAATTTTCGCCTAGTGATATTGGAATTGCACTTGATATTGGAACGACGACAATTGCCGCAAAAGCATTTAATCTTCAAAACGGAAAAGAATTGTTTTCTTGCGGTGAACAAAATCTTCAGGTAAAATTTGGAAGCGATGTAATTTCCAGAATAAATTTTTCTTTACAAAAAAATGCTTCGGCTGAACTTTACAAATGTTTGAAAAATCAAATTGAAAAAATTATTTCTTACTTGATGAAAAATATTTCAAGTTTTTATCTTTCAGCGCGAATTTCTTATTCTTTTAAAATGCCAAAGTTAAAAAAAATTGTGATTGCGGGAAACACTTGCATGGAATCTTTTGCCGCTGGATTTAAAGTTGAAAGTTTAGCGCAGTTCCCTTTTAAAATTCCGTCTGATTTTGGATTTGAAAGAAAGGCTCAGGATTTTTTTGAGGGAGAATATATTTTGCCCGAAACTAAAATTTTTTTTGCGCCAGTGATTTCAGCATTTGTTGGCGGAGATACGCTTTGTGCAATTTTGAGCAGTTTTAATTTTGATTTGCCGAATTTGCAGTTTTTGCTGGATGTTGGAACGAATTGTGAAATGGCGGTTTTTGATAAAAAATCTGCTTCTCTTGTTTGCACTTCATCTTCTGCAGGACCGGCGTTTGAAGGGCAGGGAATTGAAAAAGGTTCAAGCGCAGTTGACGGAGCAATTTCAAAAGTTTTTTACGACAAAGAAAATCAAAAATTTATTTGTTCAACTGTTGGCGAAAAATATGCAAGTTCAATTTGCGGAACTGGTTTGATAAGCGCAATAAACGTTTTTTTAGAAAATAATTTGATTAGCAGCGAAGGCACAATCTTAAATGGACAGAATAAAATTTTCTTAACTGAAAAAATTTATCTTAGCCAAAATGATATTAGAAATTTTCAACTTGCAAAATCGGCGGTAAAAACTGGATTAAATTTTTTAAGTAAGAATTTTGCGCAAAGTGATTTGGAAAATTCCATTTTATATTTGGCTGGCGGTTTTGGAACCCAAATTGATGAACTTGATGCAATAAATACAAAAATGTTTCCTGATTTTTTTAGGGGCAAAATTGTTCACTGCGGAAATGCGGCTTTAAGCGGGGCAAGTCTTTTGTTTGATGAAAAATATTATTTGCAGGCGCAAAAGATAATTGAAAATTCAAAGAGTATAAATCTTGCAACAGAAAATGATTTCCAGAATAAATTTATTGAAAATCTTGATTTTTGATTTTTTGGAGCATACTTTTTATAACTCACCAGCTTTTCGTGGCTCCGCTTTTGCTCCGTTAGCACTTCGTGCTAATTGCTTGTCGCAACCACTACAATCTGGGCTAGGATTTTATTACGAAAAGAGGCAACTCTTGTCTTGCGGCACCTATTCCGAACTAAAATCAGAAAAATAAAATTTTAAAATAAAAATGCTTGCCTAAATTTCTTTAAGCAAGCAAATATTTTTTTTATTTTAATCAGCAAAAAAATTAGCGGGCATATTCAATAATACGAGTTTCTCGAATCATTGTAATTTTTATTCTTCCAGGATACCTGAGATCAGATTCAATTTGTTTTGCAATGTTTTTTCCAAGTTCTTTAACCTGTTCATCTGGAATTTTTTCGTTGTTTACAAGAATTCTTAATTCCCGGCCAGCTTGAATTGCGTAGGCTTGTTCAACTCCATCAAATTTTCTGGCAGTTTCTTCAAGATTTTCAAGACGCTTAACGTAATTATCAACTGTTTCTCGTCTAGCACCAGGGCGAGCAGCACTAATCGCATCTGCAATTTGAACAATTACAGCTTCGATGGTTTGTGGTTCGCAGTCATTATGGTGAGCCGCAATCGCATTTACAACGCGAGGATCTTCTCCCATTTTTCGCGCCATTTCTGCACCAACTTCAGCATGGTTCTGGTCGCTGTCATTTTCTGCACCCTTACCAATGTCGTGCAGTAAAGCAGCACGTTTTGCAAGTTCACGGTTTGCACCAACTTCAGCAGCAATCAAACTCGCAAGTTCAGCAACTTCTTTGGAATGTGTAAGAACGTTCTGTCCATAACTTGTTCTGAAATACAAGCGGCCAATAGCTCTAACGCCATCTTGTCCCATGTTGTGAATTCCAAGTTCAAAAAGTGCCTTTTCGCCTTCTTCATAAATTGTCTGCTGAATTTCGCGAGTAACTTTCTGAACAATTTCTTCAATACGTGCAGGATGAATTCTTCCGTCAGTAATAAGTCGCTCTAAAGCAACGCGAGCAATTTCTTTGCGGACAGGATCAAAACAACTTATAACAACTGCTTCTGGAGTATCATCAATTATAATGTCAACTCCGGTAAGTGTTTCCAAAGTTCTGATGTTTCGACCTTCACGACCAATAATTCGACCCTTCATTTCATCACTTGGAAGTGAAACTGTTGCAACAGTAATATCGCTTGTAACTTCCGTTGCAATGCGCTGAATGGCACCAACTAAAATCTCTTGTGCTTTCTTTTCTGATTGAAGTTGTGCTTCTTGATCGATTTTGTTAAGCAATGCCTGTGCGTCATGACGAGCATCATTTTCCAAACTTTTAATAATTAGTGCTTTTGCTTCTTCCTGTGTAAGACCGCAAAATCTTTCTAGTTAATAACGACGATAATTTTCATTTGATATAAGCGAAGAGTCTTTTTTTTCAAGTTCTGTACTTTTTTGTTCAATTTCTTTGTCTTTTTTTTCATACTCTTGACTTTTTTGTTCTAAGAGTTCCTCTTTCTTGTTTAGCCGACTTTCGAATCGCTGGAGTTCAGCACGACGATCGCGGTTTTCTTTCTCCTGTTGGTTTCGATCCTGAATGAGTTGTTCTTTTGCCTGAAGGAGAATCTCTTTTTTTTGAGCTTCAGCTTCTTTTATTGCATCTTGTCTAACGCGTTCAGCTTTTTGCTCTGAAGCAGACAATTGAAATTTGGCATAAATCCATCTTATGGACCATCCAAGAATAAGTCCTACAACTGGGAGAATTACGTACAATAACCAAGTCATAATATTTCTCCTTAAAAATTTTCTATTAAAACAAAGTTTTTTTTATAAGAAAATTCATCTAATACTAATATACAAGTCAAAGATTGTCAAATATTTAGAACTTATGTATTTGGTTCGACTCGCGGTTGCTGAGTTTATTTAAGTGCACCAGTCAGTTCAGACTGATAGCTTTTTTTCTTAAACAAATAAAATTGATTTTTGATTGGAATTTTTCCGATTACTATTTATATTG
>CAZDAY010000143.1:0-4781 GCA_964503435.1 uncultured Treponema sp. | reverse complement strand
TTAAACTTGCAAGAATCCTTATTATTTTTTCAGATAATTTCATAATTTTAAACAAAAATTCACTTATTCAGTAATTTTAAAAATTCTTTTTCATCTATTATAGGAATTCCAAGTTGTGCTGCTTTTAAATTTTTAGAAGAACCACTTGAAGAATCATTTGTAACAAGATAAGACAAACCTTTTACAACTGAAGTTTTTACACTACCGCCGTTTTCTTTTACAAGATTTTGTGCGTCGGTTCTTTTCATTGAATTAAGTTCGCCGGTAAAACAAAAAGATTTTCCCTGCAACAAGGTATTTTCTTTTGGCTGTTCAAGTTCAATTATTTTTTTATCCAGAAGATTTTTCATTTCCTCAAAATTCGATTTTACACCTTTTACAAATGTGTTTGCCAGAATTTCTGCAAAACTGTAAACATTTGATAATTCTTCTACGGAAAGTGCCGTTATTTTTTCAAAAGTGTTGTATCCAGCGTCAACAATTTTTTCAACTTGAGTTTCGCCAATTCCTTCAATATCAAAACCTGCAATAAATTTTTCAAGACTCATTTTTCTGTGCGATTGAATTGATGAATAAACTTTTGCCGCACCCAAAGATTTTTTTTCATCTTTTATGCTTTCTTCATTTAAAAAATATGGTGTAAGTTTTTCTGGCGTTAAAAAATAAATGTCTGTAATTGACTTTACAGTTCCCGTTTTAAACAAAGAAGTAATTAATGTTTCGCCCAAATCACGAATATCAACAACAGAAATCCATTTTAAAAGTTGATGCAAAACTTTTTTAGGGCAAAGTGGATTTGGACAGTAAAGTCTAGTTCCTTCGTCAATTAATTCACTGTTACAAACTGAACATTTTTTAGGAATTTCTATATCTTTATATTTTTCAGAAGAATTTTCATGTACAACATTTATTATTTTTGGAATAATTTCGCCACGCTTAACAACAACAATATGATTTCCAATTTTCAAATCAAGGGAACGAATTAAATTTGTATTTACAAGACTTGCACGTTTTACTGTAGTTCCATTTAATTCTACCGGCTCAAAAATCGCAACTGGCGTATAAGTCGCACCTTGTTCACTCCATTCTACATCTTTTAAAACTGAAACCGCTTCTTCAAGGCTGAACTTAAATGCAATTTGATGTTCTGGTCTACTTCTAAGCGCATCTTCGTGATTTACAATTCTTTCTTTTACAACAAGTCCGTCAATATCGTAAGGAATATTTTTTCGCATTTCCATAACTTGACTTCGGTAATTTATAACTTCATCAATATTTTTGCAGATTTTTAAAGGAACTGTATTAAAACCCAGATTTTTTAAACAATTAAGTTTATCTTCTTCGTCCTTATAAGGCTGTTCACCCTGACTTGCCCAAATATCATAAGTAATAAAAGTTAAATATTCGCTGCCCTGCCCATCTTTTCGCTTCATAAGTCCATTTGCTGCGTTCCGGCAGTTCGCTTTATCAGAAAAATATTTAGTATGAATGTCGTGAGTCATAATAACTTCGCCACGAATTCCGCCAGTAAAATCTAACTTTTGCTTTTCAGTTCCAGAAACATTTTCTATAAATAATTCTTTTTTTACACCCTGAATTTTTATTGCATTAGAGGTAATTACATCGCCAATCGTTCCGTCTCCGCGCGTTACTGCCCGCAGCAAATTTCCGTTCAAATATTGAAGTTCAAGCGATGCACCGTCAAGTTTATATTCAACCAAATATTCAGGATACTTATGTTTTTGTGCCCAGGAAATAAATTCTTCTGGATTTGCCGCTTTTTCCTGAGAACCCATCGGCATTAAATGGCTGGATTTTTCAAAATTGCCAGAATCTGCACCCACAGAATGTAAAATGGGATTTGTGGAATCTAAACTTTTTAATTCGTCCCAAAGTTTATCAAATTCTGCGTCAGAAATTTTACCTTCGCCGTTGTAATATAAATTTTGATGATATTTTATAAGTTTTTCAAGTTCCTTAATTCTTAAAGAAATTTGTTCAGTTTTTGCTTTTTCATTTTCAGAATTAAGTTTTTCAATATCAAATAAATCCATATTTTTACCTTACATTCAATTTTTTTAATTTTCGTTCTTTTCAAAAATCAATTCGTAAATTTGCCGCCCGTCATCAATTCCTTTTTGCTCAAATTTTGTTCTAGGCCGCCAATCTTGATGAGGAGCAAAATTTTCATATTTATTGTGGAGATTTTCTGTAAGATTTAATTCTTCCAACGCACTTTGCGCATATTCTTCCCAATCTGTAGCAAAATAAATATAAGAACCTGGCGAAAGTTTTGAAGCTAAAAGATTAGTATTTGGTCTTTGAATTAAGCGTCGCTTGTGATGCTTTTTTTTAGGCCATGGATCTGGGAAAAAAATATGAAATCCTGCCAGCGAATTATCGGGAATCATAGTTTCTAAAACTTCAACTGCGTCGTGTTCTATAATAAAAAGATTTTTTAACTGATTGCGTTTTATGTCGCTCAAAAGTCGTCCCACTCCAGGAACATGAACTTCAATTCCAATATAATTTATATTTGGATTTTTTTGTGCAATAAGAGAAGTTGCGTGCCCCATTCCAAAGCCAATTTCAACAATTACAGGATTTGTGTTATTAAAAATTTCTGTATAATTAAGCGTTTTATGTTCAAAAGGAATACACCAAACTTGATGCAAATTTTCATAACTTCGTTTTTCATTTTCGCTCATTCTTCCTGAACGCATTACATAAGTTTTTATTTTTCGCCTATAATTATTAGCATTATCAAAATTTTCTTCAGCACAATTATTGTCAAAATTATCTGACATATTTACCATTCCTTTTAAATTATTTTATTTAATTATTTGATTTTTCTGTATTAGTGGAATTTTCTGAATTTGAAATATTAACAAAAGGCATTACAAAGCAAATTTTATTATCTGATGTTACATAGCAAATTCTGTAAGAAATAGCATCTGGAAAATCTTTTACAGCATCATCTTCGGAATTCCATGATTTCCTAAAATCACCGTAATAAGCAAGCGCATTTGTTTCATTATAAATTGCAATTTTTTTTCTTTTAGAAACTTTTATTAAATCTGGATAATCTTCTGCTTTTGAAGAAAAATATGAATCATCTAAATTCAAAGAAAAATTTGTTTCATATTCGCTGCCAGAAAGATCTTCGTAATAAAATATGTATTTTCCCGAAGGAAAATTTTCGCCGTAAGGAGCAATAAATTTTGAATATCCAACCCAATTTTTTTGATTACTGTCAATAATTTTTCTGGGATTTAAACAAATCCATTCTAAACCAGTTTCTTCGTTAAGCGCCCGAATTTCAGCAACTCTTTGTATATCACTTTCAGTATTTGCAAAAACAGAAAGCCTTACATTTGGTTCAGTTTCAAAATCAGAAAATTCAAAAATAACGCAAGGATTTACAGTTGATAACTTTGGATTTGTATCAGAACACGACAAAAAAAATCCTAAAAAAAGTGGAGCGAAAAACAATAAAATTTTTTGATAATGATTTCTACTCATAAATCAGAAATTAAACTTTAAATTGATAACTGTCAAATCACTTGTAGCAGACTGATTTACAATGGAATCAAATTTTACGTTAACTTTTCGGCACGCTTCTTCAAGATAAGACAAATAATACAAACCTAAATCAGTTCCGTCCTGACCTTCTGGCATTTGGCGATAAAAATCTATAAGTGACTTTTTACTCAAATTTGCAGACATTTTACTTTCGATGCTTTCTTTTACTTCTTGAAATTCATCTTCTTTATTGTACAAAGTGATTTGCAAAAGCCCCTGCTTTCCAATCGCAGTTGAACCACCGCCCAAAGTCCATGAAAGGAATACAAGTTCATGTTTGCGTTCAAGTTCTTTTACAATTTGCTGGCGAACCTTTGGATCAAAAATAAGCGTATCTGAATTTTCAATTCCCTGAAACTGAAGTTTTGCCTGCTTACGAATATTATTATTTTCGCTGTTCAAGGCAAGTTCCATTACCATTACAGAAATATATTCAGCAACCTTAGATTTGTCCATGTAAGTTGCAAGATGCTGTCTTATAACTCCAACAATTTCTGAAAATCCATCTGTCTTGAAAAATAAAGTGATTATGTGCCAATTCATCAAACTAAGACGATTTAAGAATTTTTCTGTCATCAAAAGATAAATATTTTTTTCTTCTGGCGAAAAATCAGGATTATTCATAATGCTTTTCCAAACTGGATCAAGAATATTTTTTCTGGAAAGCTGGATTACATTATCTTTTAAAGCAAGTTGTGCTCTAAGCTGTTTATCTGGGATTTTTGTTCTTTCGTCAATTAAAGTGCTTGCGTGAGTTCGATTATATTTTCTAACACAATCCGTTTGAACTAAGGCTTGAAAAATTTCTCTGTCAAACTGTTTATATAAAATTGAATAAACAATAAGTTTTGAAAGATCCATAACTTCCTGACGATGAGAAACAAATTCCGGCATAGAAATTTCCATTCGCGAAATATAATCCAGAAGAATCATATTCTGAATAGATGCAGGCGAAAAGTGATCCAAACTAATACCGTGAGCACTTTTGTTATCTGCAAGTTTCAAGTTTAACAGTGATTTTTTATGACTTAAAAAATGAGATGTACCATCTTCAGTTAAAATAACTTTTAATGGAAGATCCAAAAAAAATTTCTTTTTTTCAGCACTCATAAACTAAATCTGCTCCTTGAAAAAACTAAACTTTTATATCGCCTTTTTCAAAATAATAAAATTATGTTTTATTTGTAAAACATTATACG